>NHCX01000102.1 GCA_002168015.1 Verrucomicrobia bacterium TMED44 | reverse complement strand
TTGAATAGCCGTCCTGATTTCATTCTGCTCTTCACCAAGGCCAAGCATGATCCCAGATTTGATTTTAAATCCACGCTTTTGTGCATGACTCAATACATTGAGGCTCCTTTGGTAGCTAGCCGTTTTACGGATGGGTCTTTGCAATCGCTCGACGGTTTCTAAGTTATGATTGAATATGTCAGGTCTTGCATCAAGAACACAATCCAAGTGGTCAAAGTCACCTTTGAAATCAGGAACCAAAACTTCTATGGCCGTATTTGGATTACGGTACCTAACTGCTCTGATAGTGGCTGCCCATACTTTGGCTCCTCCGTCGGGCAGGTCATCACGTGCAACTGATGTAAGGACGCAGTGACGTAATCCCATCTTAGCTACTGCGTCTGCAACGCGGGGAGGTTCGGCTAAATCTAATTCTGTAGGTTTGCCAGTTTGAACGGCACAAAAGCTACACGAACGAGTACATACATTTCCAAGTATCATCAAGGTTGCAGTTCCTCTTGACCAACATTCACCCATATTAGGACACTGAGCACTTTGGCAGACCGTATGTAACTGATTTTGATCAACAATTCCCCTAACTGCGGTGTACTGTGGACCCGCTGGTAGTTTGGCCCGTAGCCAAGAAGGTTTGGTTACACGATTTGAACTTTTCGGCATTTGCAAATGGGTTATGCGAGGTTAATTTCTTCGGGTCCTTCTTTTCCTACAGTCCGAGTGTATCTTTTGGGGTTGGACCTATCTTTCTGAAACACTGTGAATCCATTTTTTGATAGGTGACCATGTTCTAACCCTTTTTTCTCTTTAAAGGAGGAATGATTTAATGTCAAAGATGGTTTGGTGAGTATTCTCTCAATAGGTTCACCTGTGATTGGATGAGACGTGAGTACCTTCGCGTGCATAGCTTGTTCAACTTCGAGGATTTCATTCTCGATATTAGAATCAATTACTCGATATCTATATATTGGCATAACTCTATGCTGTCTTCTTCTTCTTTTTAGGAGGACGAGGGGGAAATTCGAATCCAATACTTCCATTATCTTTAAGAATTAAATTGGCATCAAAAGGCCTTTTGGTTCGTCTGGAAACAAAGCCCTTAATCAAGCTGGTTTTCCGTTCGGTTACCAGCTTTTGAAATTCGTCCAAGGGGATTTCTTTATCGAGCAATTTTCTTGTAATTCGGAAGTTACAGCTTCCTTCTGACACTCTCTTGTTATTAACGCAAATATAAGATAATTCAGTTTGTTTGATTACGGTATTACACACTGGGCAATTTGCAACTTCCGGAGCGTCGTTCAGCAATTCTTTTTCATTTGATTCTTCTTGGTCAGGTTTGTCGAATACAAAGGTTACCTTGAAATCATCCTCTAATTTAAGCATAGCAGAGAATTTCCTTCCTGTTTTGGCCACGAAGTCATCAAGCGGTCCGATTCTTTTGTCTTTCAAGAGTGAATGAACTTCATTTTGTTCCAGTCTTCTTCCAGCAATACTCTTAGAAATTTTAAAATCTCCGCTTAAATCCTGAAAAAAGCTTAACCCCTCATAGAGAGGTTCTCCATTTATAGGTGATTGTAATTCAGTCTCTTTAAGGTTATCGGCAGTTTCTTGGAAACCGGTTGTTTTTGACACAAAATCTTCGGTTAGTTTACTAATTTCTTTCATGAACTCTTCACGAGTCATGGTTCCATCTTCTATTTTTCTAAGTTTGTACTCCCACTCTCCTGTAAGACTTGGACTTGTTAATACTTTCGTGCCAGCTGCTTTGAGAAAATCAAAAAGATCTTCAGCTTTAATAGTTGGATGAATTTGAGTGGCTTCTCTTCTAAAGTATTTTTCCTTGATGAGATGCTCAATTGTAGATGCCCGAGTCGCTGGTGTGCCTAATCCCTTTTCTTTCAGAGCTTCAGCTAGATCTTCGTCTTCTACTAGCTTACCTGCTCCCTCCATAGCTGAAAGCAGGGTAGCTTCAGTGTATCTCGCTGGAGGTTTAGTATCATCTGATTCAATTTTAGATCCAGATATCCTCGCACTATTACTATCTTCTTCAACTAATGGAGTGAGGTTTTCCGCCGATACTTTATCTTTTCCGTAAATGGCAAGCCATGATGGTTCGACGAGTACTCTACCTTCTGTCTTGAAAGCATGTGCTCCAATTTTGCTAATTCTAGTCGTAACATCCCATTGAGCTGGCGGGTAAAAAACCGCGAGAAATTTTTTCACAATTAGATTGTAAATTCTTCTTTCGTACTCATCCAATGATTTCGGGATCTTGTTGGTGGGAATAATAGCAAAGTGATCGCTTATTTGTTTATTGTTGAATATTTTCTTATTTGTTTGATCTACCCAGTTTTCACTGATGATCTTGTTTGAATAAGATTGGTACGCTTCAGGTAGAAGAGGTAGTATCTCTTTGCAGGTATCGCCATAATCTTCAGGGAGGGCTTTGGAGTCTGTCCTAGGATAGGTTATTGCTTTGTGCTTTTCGTATAAAGACTGAGCGATTTGTAGAGTTCGGCTAGCGGACAAAGAATGAAGTCGATTTGCTTCTCTCTGAAGAGTAGTGAGGTCGTAGAGCTTTCCCGAACTTTGCGGTGATCTCTTTTTGTTTTCCGTAACTTCCGCAGTTTCCTGTGACTGAATTTCAGCCAGTATGGAATTAGCTTCATCTTGATTCCAAAATCTATCCACCCGGTCATGCTTATCATCGCTTGACTTGGAAAAACCCTCTTTTTGAAGGAACCCAGAATACTCGCCTTCCGTCACTGTGAAGTCAGCTGAAATTTTGTAGAAAGTCTTGGGTGTAAAATCTCTTATCTCCTGCTCACGGTCAATCACGAGGGAAAGGGTGGGGGTTTGGACCCTTCCCACAGTCGAGACTTGCCTTCCACGTGACGCTGTTCTTTTGATGGTAACAGCTCTCGTGCCGTTAATTCCAATGAGCCAGTCTGATTCAGAACGGCAACGAGCAGCATCTTGCAGCGGTTTAAGCTCATCGCCATTTCGTAAGTTTGCAAAGGCTTCTTTGATTGAGCTATCTGTCATGGAAAGCATCCATAATCTTTTTGTCGGGAGCTTAGACTTAGCTAATTCATAGATATATGTAAAAATTAGCTCTCCTTCTCTACCAGCATCACAAGCATTTATTACGAGCTCCACATCTTTTCTCTTGAGTTGTTTTTTGAGCTGCTGAAATTTCTTTTTGGTAGCAGCGATCGGCTTGAGATCAAAGGTAGGGGGTATAATGGGAAGATTTGATATTTTCCAGGATTTTAATTTTGGATCAAAGTCATCCGGCATGTAAAGCTCAACTAAATGACCAACGGCACTATCGATTATCCAATCTTCGTCTTCAAAGAAGTCTTCTTTCTTGGGGATTTTACCTAAGACTCGGGCAAGATCGCGTGCAACGCTAGGTTTTTCAGCAATAACCAATTTTTTCATATGCAGGTTTAGGCAAGGATTATGAGGATTCTTATTTGTCAAGGAACCTAGGAAGTACACCGTCCATTTCAGAGAGTAGGTGCTCAATTGATTCGGTGGATTCATTGCCCATATTTGAGATCCTGAAGGTTTTTCCTTTGATTTTTCCGTAGCCACCGTCTATGGAAAGCTTCTTTTCTTCCCTAAGGGCTTTGACAAATCCTGCAACATCAATGTTTAGAGTATTTTTGACGCAGGTAAGGGATTTGGAAGCAAACTGCTTTTCTGGTAAAAGCTCAAAACCATGGTTAAAGACCCAGTTGTGCACCATTTGGTTAAGATTGTCATGTCTTTGTTGACGATTGGTGACTCCCTCTTCAAAGATCTTTTCTAAAGTGTAAAGTAAGCCATGAATAAGTGGAATGACTGGAGTGCTTGGAGTCATACCTTTTTCATGATTTTTAAGGAATTCGATGAAATCAAAATAATAACCTCTGCCCTCGATGGATTTAGCCCGATTGAACGCACGTTCTGAAACAGAAAAAAGAGCGAGACCGGGGGGAAGTGCCAGAGCTTTCTGTGAGCCGGTGAGGATAACATCGATAGCCCATTGATCTTTGGGGATTGGAACAACAGAAAAAGAGCTAACAGTGTCTATTACAGATAAAACATCTGGGTATTTAGCCAAAACTGACATGATCTCTTCCAACGGGTTCATCATTCCACAGGATGTTTCATTATGAACCAATGTTACCAGATCATATTCACCACTGGAGAGTTTTTCATCCAAGAGCATTGGATCGATATGCTGCCCCCACTCAACGGATAAAGCATCCGCATTTTTACCGCATCTCTTGGATACATCCAACCATTTGTCTGAAAATGCACCACACATACAGCATAAAACCTTCTTATTTGACAGGTTCCTCACGGCACCTTCCATTACTCCCCAAGCACTGGAGGTTGACAAGAATACCGGATCCTTGGTCATAAATAGTTCTTGCAGTAAAGGCTGACATTGATTGTAGAGATCAACAAAGTCTGGGCTGCGATGTCCCATCACAGGTGTCGTCAACGCTTGGTAAGCCCCTTTAGATACATCTACAGGACCGGGAATGTGTAATTTGTAATCTATCATGTGTATGGAAATTATGAATTGGGAGTAGTAACTAAATTAAAAGTTTGGTTGTTATTACTTACCACAACCAACCGAGGTTCCCAAACTGCGGCCTCCTCAGGATTGAGATTAATAAATGTCATAATTACCAAAAGATCACCAGGCTTACCTTTATGGGCAGCTGCTCCATTAAGTCCAATTTCACCACTACCGTGTTTTGCGGGAATGCAGTAAGTTTCAAATCTTTCCCCGTTTGCTATATTTCCGACAAGAATTTTTTCATGGTGTAAAAATCCGGCTGCTTCCATTAAAGTTTGATCGATGGATAAACTTCCGGAATAATCTGGTCGTACGGAAGTTACGGATGCCATGTGTAGCTTGGACTTCAGTAAGGTAACTTGCATGGGTTAAATTATTGTTGTGAAAAATGAAAAATAATACTCAAAGGCGAAAGGCAATTCTTTCTTCATACTTGGAAACAGGTTGAAAGAGAAGACAAATTCATTACTAGATAAAAGGTGGTTTCACAAAACAATAGTTGGTTACAAGAGAAATGGAGTGAATTTGAAAGTTTTGTTGAGAGTGTTCTTTACGATCGGGATCTTTCAGTTTCAGCACGTTTATTTGGACTTTTCCTGAGGCCGTTCTCGATTATCTTTTCGGGGGTGGTAAGGGTGAGGTTATTTTTGTACACCAATCGAATCATTTTCCATAATAAGCCACTTGATTGTTTAGTTGTGGTTGTCGGTAATTTGACAGTCGGCGGAACTGGGAAAACTCCTGTTGTTGAAAGGTTTGCAAAAGAATTACTTAAGAAAAATCGTAAAGTTGCCATCCTAAGTCGAGGTTACAAGAGTAGGAAGGAACCGGTAAAGCGGACTCCGCATAACTGGTTTGGGTTAAAAAAAACGCAACTACCGAACATTGTAAGTGATGGGGAAAAAGTCTTCCTGAACTCGGAAGATGCTGGTGATGAACCTTTTATGCTGGCTCGTAATCTTCCCGGGGTTATTGTAATTACTGATAAAAATCGAGTCAAAGCTGGCAGGTTTGCCATCGAGAGATTCGGGGTCGATACTATTATTTTGGATGATGGGTTTCAATATCTTCACTTAAAAGGCCAGTTGAATCTTTTACTTGTGGATCAGACTAACCCTTTTGGGAATAGGTGTTTGCTTCCTCGCGGAATTCTGCGCGAACCAGTTCGTCACCTGAAAAGAGCATCTTATGTTTTTTTCACGAAATCAGAAATTGAGCCTGAATTAGAACTTTTACAGACTGTAAGAAAATATAATAGTCATGCCGAAATTATACGATGCGTACATCGGCCACGCTATTTCCAGGAAGTTAATGGTAATAGCCGGCAAACACTAAATCACCTACACGAGTTGTATGTTGGGGTGTTTTGCGGAATTGCATCTCCCCGTGGTTTTGAGGATTTAATCAATAGAATGTCGGGAGAAATGCGTTTCCGGCAACGATTCCTTGATCATCACAGATATTCCAAGGAAGAACTGGACAGAATGTTTCAAAAAGCTAAAAATTCAGGGGCGGATGTTATGATTACTACAGAAAAGGATGCTGTTCGGATCCCCGATTACTACAAGCCAATGATTCCTCTCTATTTTGTTAGAATGGAAATCGAGATAGTAGAAGGGTTCGAGGATTTTGAGGAAGCCGTGGAAAACCTCTGCAGATTAAGCTCTGTCGAAAGCTAACCTTCTTTGTTGTACCCTGTGACAGTTTGCACCAGAGCATCCATGCACTCGACTTTCGCTTGGGGGCGAATTCCATGGCCCAAGTTTAGAATGTGAGCGGGGTCGTTTTGCATGGAATCTAGAAACTTATTGGTTTCTGATTTTACTTTATCAGGAGTAGTCTCAAGAAGTTCTGGCGGAAGATTTCCCTGCAGCAAATAATCAGTTGGGAGTGATTTCCTCAGTTTTGCCAGATTCACTTCGTGACTTACGCTAAGTCCCGTTGCATTCGTTTGTTGTAAGAGAGATATCCTATCATCCGCACATTTAGCATACAGGATAACAGGGACCGACAAACCGAGATTCTTAATTATTTCATGGATCCATTTAAGAGACCAGTCCCAAGCATGCTGGAGGGGGCATAAGCTTTGCCAAGAGTCAAAAATCTGCACAGCATCTACCCCGCAACTTGCCTGCATATGAAGATATTCAGTGATGGCTAAGGTAATTTTTTCCATCAATCGATTAAATTTTCTTGGATGGTTGCTAGCCCAGTCAACTGTTTTGGGAAATCCGTTACTAGATCCTCCGTCAATCATGTAGCAGGCGAGAGTCCATGGTGAGCCAGAAAATCCCAAAAGTGCCCTTTCCTGCTGGAGTTCTTTATGTAAAATATTTAAAGAGTCTTTTACATAATTCAGCTTTTCACAGATGCCGCTTACCTCAAGTTTGTCGATACAATCTTCAGTTTTTAGCTCAAACTCCATTTCTATTCCTCCACCATCCCGAAAATCATAACCTTGTCCCATCGCTTCAGGGATGACTAAAATATCGCAAAATAAAATAGCTGCATCCAAAGGGAATCGTCGTAGAGGTTGTAAGGTTACTTCGCTCGAAAGACTCGGAGTTTTAACCATTTCCAAAAATCCATATTTCTTTTTGAGGTCTCTGTATTCTGGTAAATATCTGCCCGCTTGCCTCATTACCCACATCGGGGGCCTTCCTTGGTTTTTACCTTGAACAGCGGAGATAAATTTCTGTCTCGAATTCATTTTTGCTTACCTAGCCAGTCGGCTGGTTTAAGATAATTATTGTAAAGATCTGCCTCTTTGGAGTTAGTTTTAGGGTTCCAATTGTAAGACCAGGTGACTCTTGGGGGCATAGACATCAAGATGGACTCTGTTCTTCCTCCTGATTGAAGTCCGAAGTGTGTTCCGCGATCATATACCAAGTTGAATTCGGCATACCTTCCTCGACGATAGTGTTGAAACTCTTTTTCTTTCTCTGTAAAAGAACGATCTTTCCTTCGATCCAAAATTGCAAAGAAGGAATCTGAGAAAACTTGGATAACTTTCTCGGCAAATTCCAGAGTAAGTTCAAAATTCTCCAAGCAAAAATCATCAAAGAAAATTCCCCCTACTCCACGAGTTTCTTGTCGATGAGGTAGGAAAAAATACTGATCACATTGTTTTTTGAAGTCGCAATAAAAATCTTCACCGTACTGGTCACAAAGTTTTTTTGCCTCTTTGTGCCAGAAAATAACATCTTCCAAAACTGGGTAAAATGGAGTCAGGTCGAAACCTCCTCCAAACCACCATCGGTCAGTACCACTTTCCTCAGTCGCAGAGAAAAATCTAATATTTGCATGAGCAGTGGGGGCATGTGGGTTTAACGGGTGAAATACTGCGGAAACTCCCATTGCACGAAAGGCGGCCCCAGTCAGCTCAGGTCGATTGGCAAGTGCACTTGGGGGTAGATTCCGTCCCTCTACATCTGAGAAATTTACGCCACCTTTTTCTATAAATTTACCCTCGCTAAAAGCACAGGTTCGTCCACCACCTCCCTCAGGTCTTAGCCATTCATCAGAAAATTCTTCTACGCTTGGATCCGAAGCTTTAAGTTGTGAAATTACATTGGCTTGGGCAGCAATGAACTTCTCACGGACAGCTTCCGGATTGATTTTCCTCATAAAAATGAGGTTTTTAAATTAAAACCAAATAGAACAACGAAAGATTATTCATCACTATCCGAAGAATCCGGATCTCTTGATAGATATTCCTTGGCTCCTTCAATATCTTCACAGACTCCCCATTCTTCGCAACCATCAAGGTTATTCCACATCTCTGCATCCTCTCCTGTCGCGATAATAGCACCACGCATGGGAAGTTTCATATCCTCAATTTTTTCAGCAAATTCACCAACTACTTCAATGGCGTCTTCCTCCACTTCTTCGAGAGAGGAAACATCGATAATTAGTTTGAGTATACCTTCATTGATGGTGTTTTTGATTCGAGCATCCATGTTGTCTTTGATGTCTGAGATTACAAAGTTTGATAGCTCGGTTGGGACAGTGAAGAGTAGATAGTCCTCAATAAAGGAAAAATATCTCGCGGATGAATCCAAGTTCATCACTTTATAGAGGACAGCTTCCGTCCTGTTGGTATCAAATGGTTTTTCAATACAATCTGAAAATCCAGCATCCAATGCTTTTTTCTGGGCAGCATCATCACCCTTAACAATCATTCCTACTATTGGAGTGTTCAGTACATTGTGATTAGTCTTTAGTTTTCTTCGCAAGTCGACTGGCAAATCATTTGGTAATGCCATACTGATTAGAATAGCTTCAAAGCTTGAACCCTCACATGCTCTTAAGGCTGATGCTTCATCTGCTGCACTCTTTACCACCCAGTTACTTCGTGAACAAATGTCGGAAATTTGCTTAATGATGTTTGGTTTGTCATCGACAACGAGTAAGTGAATACTGTTGGCTGCTACTGCATGTGTTTCTCTGGAAGCAACTTCTTTGGAGGCGATTCGGTTCATTCGGTAGAGTCGTCTACCAAGGGTTTTAATAAGTTTGATCGCAACTTTTGGATTTTTGGAAACAATATCTGTTATGCTTTCCTCTACATGACGGACTTTTGATTGCGATTTAGCCTTGATGACTGCATCCCGTTTGAGACCAAGGATTTCACTTAATTCCCCAAAAATTGAACCGACCATGTCAATTTCGCTAAGTACTTTTCCATCTCTGACAACTTCGAGGACTCCGTCTTCCAAGATACAGAAACCTTTACCAAGTTCACCCGCGGCAAGGACTGTATCACCAGGTTCATATTCTTGGAGTTTTATCATAGCATTCTACAAATTAGGGATTGAAAGAGGTATAGAGGGGCAACTTACCCTTACTCGTAATTGAAAGAGTATCATTTCGCAAAACTATTTTTATAAAATTTAGAGCATTATATTTTATTCATAAAGTAAGTTTTTAACGAACTGAAAATGAAACGGTGGAAAAATAATTAGTCAGCTGATTATAGATTGGTAAACCCGATTTTTTAAACTAGCTTTATAAATATGATTAATGAAATCCAAAAATTTGATCTCATTGTAATTGGAGGAGGCAGTGCTGGGTATGCCGCCGCAAGAACCTACAATGATGGTGGAGGAAAAGTCGCAGTCATTGATAACGGAGAAGAGTTGGGTGGCTTATGTATTTTGCGGGGATGTATGCCATCGAAAACATTACTTTATGCGGCTGAAACTCTTCACTTAGCAAAACAAGGGAAAACTTTTGGTTTCGAACAGGTAAAATTAAAACCTGATATGATGGCAATGCAGCAAAGAAAAAAAGAAATCATTTCAGAATTTGCTCAATATCGAACCGAGCAATTGGAGGACGGTCGTTTCTCATTATATCGATCACATGCGAAGTTCCTGAATGATTCAATCATTGAACTATCTGATGGTAAGCAACTTACATCCAGTCATTTTATGATTTCAACGGGATCAAAGATTGCGATGCCTCCAATTCCGGGTCTCGAAAAAGTAGCTTTCTGTACCAGTGATGATGTCTTGGCTTTAGAGGAAGTTCCTGATGAAACGGTTGTTCTTGGTGGTGGAATCGTTGCCTGCGAACTTGCTCAATTTCTTAATAGAGTTGGATCAAAAGTTACCTTACTCCAGAGAAGTAACCGAATTTTGAAAGATTTTCCTGAAAAGGCATCCTTTTGTATCCATGAAAAATTTGAACTAGAGGGAATTCAGATAAAAACAGGCGTTACCGTAGAGTCATTGAGAGAAGTGAATGAGGGCTTGATTGAAGTTAAATACCTTCATGAAGGTATTTCTCATGCTCAGGAAACTGGCTTTTTATTTCATGCCTTGGGTCGTTCACCCTTAGTGGAAAAACTTAATTTGGATAAGGTTGGGGTGAAAATTAAAGCAAGCGGGCACATTTTGACTAATTCAGTCCAACAAACTTCGGTTCCCCATATTTATGCAGCAGGTGATTGTGCTGGACCTCATGAAATCGTACATATTGCTATAAGGCAGGGAGAAACTGCAGCTTTGCATGCTTTGGGAAAGTCTCCCCATCCGATTGTATATGATAAATTACTTGGTGTTGTGTTTACTGATCCGCAAGTTGCTACCGTGGGATTACAACCTGAGGAATTACAAAAAAGGGGTATTGATTTTTTATCGGCAGATTATCCCTTCGATGATCATGGGAAATCAATCCTAATGGAAGCTAAGCATGGATATGTCGCCGTTCATGCTGAAAAGAATACAGGACTTGTTCTTGGAGCGGAATGCGTGGGTAAAGATGCAGGGGAACTCATACATTCTTTGTCGGTCGCAGTTTCCCTCCAAGCCACCGTGCACCAATTAGCTCAAGCCGATTGGTATCACCCAACTCTTTCCGAGATTTGGACTTACCCTATTGAGGACTTAGCGGAAGAGATTTCTCTTCAGGCTTAGAAAAAATAGAAAAGCATAAAAATAGCACTTCCTGCTAAACCGCCTGCCCACAAGCGATCTTCTTTGTATACGGGAATTCCAACCGTCTTGGCTTTTCTAGAAGCAGACAAGTAAAAGCATCCGAAAGTCCAAATACTTCCAATGCAAGCTGCGATAACCGGTTGTACTGTTTTAAGTACCACTAGGCATGCGAGAGTTCCATAAATGGCAAAGGAGAAAAGTAAAGTCTTGAGAAAAACGGAGAGTTCATTTTGGGAGAATATTTTAAGTCCAATCCAGGTGAGTTTCCCTTTTTCTTCATCAGGTTGGGTATTTATACTCACGATGATGTGCACGAGCACACTGAGCATGGCTGAAGCAAAGGCTCCATGCATAAAATTTAGTTTTTCTCCAAATAAATCAATCAGGGCATGATTATCCAATGCGATTTTTGCGTATACCACAGGAATCGAGTAACTGAAAATAACACCAGAAATAATTGCAGCGACACCACCCGCTGCAGTTGCCCGCTTCCAGCACATGCCAAGGAAAAAAGCGACCACCACCCCTGCGATCAAATTGCCCTGGTGCTTAGCAACATGAAGGAAAAAGCTGTCTTTAGAATTGGGGTCCATCGTGTAAATCGTAATAAAACCAGCCAGTCCTATAAAAATGACGATCCACATTCGCCCAACCGATATGAGTTTTCGATCATTGGCATTTGGGTTGATATATTTTTTATACAAATCAAATGTCATGATTGTAGCAGCTGAATTCATCATTGAGTCTAAACTAGATAAAATCGCCCCTATCATTCCCGCCGCAATCAAGCCCACTAAACCGAAGCCAATCGGAGCAATAAGTTCAGTGAGTAGTTTAATGAAGACTGCGTCCTGNGCTACATCAAGATTTCTATCTTTAAAAAGATAAAAGGCTGCAATCCCCGTGCCTATCGAAAAGAAGGGAATAAGAAGCTTAAAAAATCCTGCGGCAATTATTCCCATTCTTGCTTCTTTATCTGTGGTAGCAGACAGGGCTCGTTGCACGATGAACTGGTTGGTTCCCCAATAATAAAAATGAAGTACCATTAATCCACTTAAGACTCCCGTCCAGGGTAAAGCGGGGTGGTTGGAAGAGTTGTATAAATGAAACCGTTCAACACCTTCAGCACCTAAATCTCTTGCCATTAAATTAGCCCACCCTCCAATTTCAGGTTGAGAGAAAGTAATGAAAGCGACTAGTAATCCGGCAAGAAGCAATAGGACAGATTGAATTACATCAGTGATTATGACTGCTTTGAGCCCGCCCAAAATCACATAGGTACCCGTTACAATCGCCATGATAAGGATACCCAGTTTATAACTAAAAGGATCGACATCTCCAGGAGCGATTTCGGCATTGTTGGAATTACCGCCTGCGAATGAAATAATAGGTGGTGATTTTGGGTCGTATGAAAAAGATTGATCGGCCGGAATAATGACTGCTGAGACTTCCCCTCCTTCAATTTTGACATTAAAATCTGGAGCAGATTGATTGTTAACCAACACTTTCGGTGCGGTTCCGTATTGTTTGCCTCCATGTAAAATATTGAATTCTTCTAATGTACCGTCTTCAGAGACGATTGCCTCGGCTACTGCTTTTCGTCCCGTATCTCCTTGGAGAAGAATATTGATTGACCGAGAACCAATGTAAAATCCGGGAACCATCTGTANGACGACCATGATGATCACCATAATAAATGCGTAACTGATTCGGCTACGGTCATCATACCTTCTACTTAGGTAGTCACTTAGTGTGTAAACATTTAGCTTCCTATAAATCGGTAGAAAAAAGTAGCATAGCATTAATAGTCCTGCGATAGCGGTAATTTCAAAGTGGCTTTGGGCAAAGCCTACCGCAAAACCCACCCCCATCATTCCTACAATATGGTTTGCCGAGACATTGGAACCAAAAATAGAACCAGCTACCCCCCACCATCTCGTAGTTTTTCCTGCCAAGAAATAATCTTCAGAGCTATTTTCATTTTTTCCGACCCATAGCCCCATTCCCATTACAGCAATAAGAGATCCAAAAAATATGATTAGGTCAGTGGTAGAGAGCAAAGAATTCATTCTCCTAAGGTAAAGACCGATNTCTTGTGAGTAAACCGCTAACTGGCTCTTAGGTTCAGTTCGACAATGGATGTAGAACCATGTAGTTCAGATACCATGTTTCGCTTAAAAGTCGTTTTAATTCAAATCTGTATAGCCTTCCTTATTTCTCTTTTCTTACTTAACTGTAGCGAAGATGATGAGATCTCCGCACTAGACAGGAATACTTCCAGAATTCTCGAGGAGAGTGACGTAAAAAGGGATGCTGGTGATCCAAATTCAACAGTTAAATCCAACACCCCTTCATCCCCAAGCAAACCCAAGGAATTTAAATCCGGTTTATCGAGTATTCAAAAAGTTCAATCAATCCTTGTTCGTGCTAATCCAAATTACCAAGGTCAGGGTAAATTCCATCAAGATAATGGAGTGATTGTAGCCGCGGAGCTTCCAAATTGTGGTCTTCGCGATTTGTCTCCGCTGCGAAATCTTAAACTACAAGCTTTAGATTTGAGTGGTAATCCAGTTAGAGAAATCCGTCATTTAAAAGATATGCCACTACGCACTTTGTTTTTGGAAAATACTCAGGTTGAAAATTTAAGAGATTTAAAAAATGCCAAGTTGATGGAACTCCGACTTAATAACTCTCCAATACAAACACTGCAAGGTTTGGAAGGACAGCCATTGGAAAACCTATACGCAGTGGGCACGCAAATCACCGAGGTTTCTCCCATTCGCTCATCAAACCTGAAACAACTTTGGTTGTCGGAGTCGCCTGTTTCGGATGTTTCTGGATTAGCCGGTCTACCTTTGGTCAGTTTGACACTTCATCGTACCTTGGTTGAAGATTTGAATTTTGTGCGACAACTTCCTGTGCTTCAGAGGTTACATATAGGGGATACTTTAATTGAAGATTTAACTCCCTTGGCAGGGCTTAATTTGACTCGTTTAGTTTTTACCCCGTCACGAATAAAACGAGGATTGAACGTGGCTAGAAGCCTTTTCGGTTTGCGAGAAATTGGGACTACTTTTGACAATTCTGGTAGAGATATTTCATCTCCTGAAGTTTTTTGGGCTAAATTTTCTCAGTAAGAGATATTTGCTTACCTATTTTAAAGCCCAAATTTTGCCTTTTTAATTCGAAGCCTTTTTTGCAACCGATTGATCTCTAACTTCATAGATTCCTGATTAAAGAGGTTATGTAATTCCTCGGGATCTTTCTTTAGGTCATAAAACTCCCATGTTTTATAATCGTAAAAAGAAATCAATTTATA
>NHCX01000101.1 GCA_002168015.1 Verrucomicrobia bacterium TMED44 | reverse complement strand
AGGGCAGGTCCATTCCCCAGCGCTGGGGGTTGAATGTTTTTGAAACGCGGTGATGATTTCTTTCGCCCGTTTACAATCTTCCTCCTTGGCGACGCAAATCGTTGGATATATCGCAGGAATGGGAATCTCCGTGATGTTACAGCCGTCCCAGTTTTGAAGAATGGTGGGCACACCTGCATCTTGTAATAAATTATTAAGAAGTCCAACTGTGGCGGTATCCCAGTGGCGAAAGACTTCGTGCATGGATTTTACTCAACCAGTGACCAGTAAATAAACCACACCTAGGGCCAGCTGTATAACCGCATATGGCAGGGCGACTTTTACAAAACCGGCAAAGGAAAGATTTAATCCATACTTATGGATGATGGTGACGGATACCAGGGTGGACGCTGATCCGATCGGGGTAATATTACCGCCCAAGTTTGCACCGAAAATGACCGCCCACCAGTAGGGACTGTCGGGGTTGGATGCCATCTCCGGGATTGCTCCGAGGATTTTGGCAAGCATCGCGGCTAATGGGATATTATCCGTAACCGAACTGGCAGCAGCGGAGGCGACCAAGAGTGCGGCGGGACCTGCGGAGTCTCCAAGCCCAAGAATAGGCATCAGCCACTCGCCAATCAAATTGAGCACCAGGGCGTGCTCCATGACATTGATCACCGCAAATAAACAGACAAAGAAAAAGAGCAGATCCCAGTCGATTGCTTTGTAAAAACGATCGGCGACTGCTTTATAACGGACCAACATAACACCGGCAAAAGCAAGGGCCACAAAACCAAGTCCTAGGTCCTTGATCACCGGTAGTTGAGAGGTCATCGCAACGGTGCCAATGAATACAAAGGTCATGAGGGCTCCAAAGCGAAAAAAACCGGGAGATTCAATTCCTTCGGTCTCATCAAATCCGGAAATTAATTTCTGGGCGGAAATTCGTTCCTCTTCTGTCTTGAGGGATTGAATTTTAAAAAGCTTCGACCCCAGCCAGAGGGTAACGATGGTGGCCACCACCACATAGGGAGCTGCTTTGATAAAAAAATCAACAAATTCAATCCCAGCGGTTTTTCCCACAATAATATTGGGAACAGAAGAGATCAAAGTGAGCAATCCCCCGATATTGGTAAGCAAGCCTTCGACCAGTAAAAAACCAAGTAGTTTTTCGGACTGGTTCAATTTTTTGAGAGAGACTCCAGTGAGGGAGCCAACGATGATCATGGCGGTCACATTATTGAGCACGGCTGAGAAAACCACCGTCATCACCCCATAGAGAATGAGCAGGCGGAGGGGATCCCCTTTGGAGAGCTTGGTCAGTTTGACCGCCACCCAGGTGAAAAGACCGGATTTACTGGTAACATCGACAAAGAGGGAAGATCCAAGGATGATCGCAATCACTTCCCAATCCACCCCGGGGATGTAGACTGGAAGGGAAATTTTATGCCCACCTATGAGCAGACTGCCTACATCTTCAAAGGGAAGCAGATGAAACCAGGATCCCAAAAATAAAGCGATAATTGCAAATAATCCGACAATGACCGATTTTTTGGCGTGAATTTTTTCTTCCAAAGCCAGGCATAGAACCATGCAGACCAATAAGGCAAAAAATAGATAGGTAACACCGGGACTAACCGAATGGCTGGAAACAGCAAGGGCTGGGTAAAAAGGAATCATAGTAATAAAATGGGGACCGATCGAAGCTCCACAGCTAAGGGGTGCGCCATTCCGTGCATGGCCATTTGATCCTCTTCCTTGGCCCGCATAACGAGTAAATCGACATGGTCCTGCTCAATTAATTTTCTATAATCCTCCAATCTTCGCCCCACTTGGGCCACCGCTTCCACTTCGATTTCCAAACCAGCTTTTTTTAATTCAATCGAAGCGGATTCAGAGAAATCTTTAGCATCATTAAGTAAACGGCTGAGCAGGTTCTCCCGGGCAACTTCCGAATCAAGTTCAGGAATTTTTTCAATGGCATCCAGAAAGCGGTCAAGCGTACACTTATCTTCCACATGACTGAGAATTAACTTCCCTCCCCGAGGGGTAAATGCGGAAGCGTATTTCACTAAGGTTCCTTCCCCGCACATGTGGCCAGAAACCGCCATTACATTAACCGGAGACTGGGTGAGCAGATCGGGAGAATTTTCGCAATCCGGGTGTGGTAGCACGCACACTGGAGTGGTTGTAACCTGAGTCAATACATCCAAATACTCGCCCAGGCTGTAGGGCCAACGCCAAGCTTCACTACGAAGGTTACGGTAAGTAATAATTAAATCGGGACGAATTTCCTCCACATTTTCCAGTAAATCCCTGACCGATCCAAAATTGCTCTTACACAGAATCTCCCATTTTGTATTTTCTTTACTGAGAATAGTAGAAAAAAACTGCTGCACCAAATGGAGATAAAGTTTGCTTTCGCTCTCATCAAGGTCCGAGACCAGAAGGATTTTTCCAAAGGACAGGCTTTCGTGAAAGTAAGAAGATTTAGCCGCAGCTTTAAAAACACTTTCAAATTGATCAACGGTACTCATAAGTAATATAATTTATTATAACAAAAAAAAAGTGTTAAATTACAACCTTAAAACTTCCTGCTTTGTGCTTTTGACTTGATGGAAGGCTGTGAATGGGAACATCAAATCAAAAGGAGTCAGCAAATCGTCCAATCACTCCATCAAAGGATCCATTGGAGAAAAAGACCACCAGGGTGGGTTTCGAAAATTCACGGGAACAAAGAAAAGTTTCCAACTCCGCATTGGTCGTGAATGCATGCCCCTCTTTCCCCTGACTTTCGATCCGTTGGATCATATTTTTTGGGTTTATTCTTTTATCTTCCGCTATCTTTTCCGCCCGGTGGACGGCACCAAGCAGGGCAAGATCAGCCAGAGCCAGAGCGTCAGCAAAACGATCCTCAAAGACATTGGTGACTGCAGTGTTACTACGGGGTTCAAAACAGGCGACAATTTCGTGCCCAGCCCATCGGGCACGGAGAGATTCAAGAGCTCCAGCAATCGCAGTGGGATGATGGGCAAAGTCTGAAAGAACCGTAAGTTCTTTACTTTCATGTAAAATCTCCTGGCGGCGCTTTACTCCGGCGCAGGCTGAAAAATCAGGTATTTTAGAGGAAGTAAAAGGATTAAAATTCTCGAGGGACAGCAGACCCGTACCTTTGCTAATAGGTTGCGAAAGTACCGACGCAAGGGTGGCCATCGCCAAATTTCGGGCATTAAAGAGGCCGGGCATATTCCAGTCGACTTGCATGACATTTTCTCCCTTCCAGCAAAGTCCGAAACGACTGCCCTCCCCGTCTTCCGAAAAATTTGTGATTTGAAAATCGTTTGAATCATCCACCCCTACATCAATCATTCGCGTCCATGAAGCATCGGGTAATCCAAGAAGATTGGGATCATCCCCGTTGCGAAGAACGAATCCATCGGATGGAACGATCCGGAGGAGATGAGAAAAACTGCGGGAAATATCCTGCAGGTCACGAAAAATGTCTCCGTGATCAAATTCGAGGTTATTGAGAATAAGAATCTTGGGCCGGTAATGAATAAATTTACTTCGTTTATCAAAAAAGGCGGAATCATACTCATCGCCTTCAATGACAAAGGGGGAAGTATCCCCTCCCAGTTCGTTCCCGGATGGAAGGTCCATCGGTACACCCCCAATCAGAAAACCTGGATCGATTCCGGCCTGGGAAAGAGCAAAGGATGTGAGTGCGGTGGTCGTGGTTTTACCGTGAGTTCCAGCAACCACCACCGCGGGACGGTTACCAATCAGATCTTCCCCGATGAGTTGAGGTAAAGAAACGAAAGATATCTTTCGGGTACGTAAAAGGTACTCCACCTGTTCATTCCCACGGGATACAGCATTCCCAACGACCACCCGGTCTGGTTGCCAGGTAAGCATTTCTTTCTCGGAAAACCCTTCAAAGAGTTCAATCCCAGCCGATGCCAAAACATCGGACATGGGCGGATACACACCCGCATCTGAACCGGCCACTTGATGACCCATCTTTTTCAATAGGACGGCTGCATTACCCATTGCCGTTCCACAAACCCCAATAAAAAACACCCGCATTTCAGAATACTGGGAAATTCCATCGATAAACGAAAGACAAAAAAGGATTTGCCTCGACTTCATAGCTTTTTTTCAGGAAATCGAAGAGAATGAATGATGAAAATTTAAAGATTTTAGTTATCGGTAGTGGTGGTCGTGAACATACGATTGCTAAAGAGTGTGCCAAGAGCCCATTGGTTGAAAAAGTCATGGTGACTCCGGGAAATGGCGGAATATCAAATGAATTCACCTCTTTTTCCACAGGAGTTGAGGATAACCAGTCGATCGTGAATCTGGCTCAGGAGGAATCGGTTGATCTCGTGATTGTAGGACCAGAGGTTCCCCTATGTAACGGATTGGTCGATGATCTGCAGAAGGTGGGCATCCTCGCTTACGGGCCGGATGCTGCCGGTGCAAAACTGGAGGGTAGCAAGGCATACACCAAGGACTTCCTGGCCAAATACGCAATCCCAACTGCGGCTTATGGTAATTTCTCGGAGGTGCCCCCTGCCCTGGAATACCTGCAAGGCTGCCAGCTTCCGGTAGTGGTCAAAGCGAGTGGCTTGGCCGCAGGAAAGGGTGTTCTTATCTGTGAAANTATGGANGAGGCAAAAGCGGCCGTCGAAGATATGTTGAGCGGTGAGAGCTTCGGAGACAGTGGCCGAGAAGTGGTAATNGAGGAATTTCTTGAGGGNGAAGAGGCTTCCCTTCATCTGATCTGCTCCGGCGAAAGCTATGTCGCGATGCCCATGAGTCAGGATCATAAAAAAGTCGGTGATGGAGACGCAGGTTTAAATACGGGTGGCATGGGTGCCTATGCACCGACTTCGGTGGTCACTCCAGGTATGCTTACACAATATGAGGAAGATATTGTGAAACCTACCCTTGCTGGGTTAAAGGCTGAAGGAGTCGATTTTCGCGGAACTTTATACATCGGACTTATGCTGACGGAGCAAGGTCCCAAGGTCTTGGAGTTCAATGTCCGGTTTGGGGATCCTGAAACCCAGGTGATTCTTCCTCTACTGGAAGATGATCTGGTTGAACTTTTACTTAAATCGGCAAGGGGGGAACCCATGCCCCAAACAGTCGCGTTCAAAGAGGCTTTCGCCATGGTGGTGGTGCTGGCGAGTAATGGCTACCCGGGGGCGTATCCCAAAGGAGAAACCATTACTGAGCCGGAAACCCCCGAAGAAGGAAGTGTACTCATCCATGCGGGCACTCAATCCAANGATGGGCAAATTGTGACATCGGGCGGCCGGGTACTTGGTGCTGTGGGCTTGGGGGCTTCCCTGCAAGAAGCNAAGCAAAAAGCATATGCCTTGACTGAGACTGTGCATTTTGAAAGCAAATATTTTCGAACTGATATTGGATATCGAGAATTTTCAAGATCCTAAATAGATTAGCCCTTGCCTTTTCTTCAATCCAATTGGAAAAGAAAAGTGTAAACATCTATGGGACGTAAAAGCAGAGAGAAAAAGGAGAGAAAGCAGGAAAAGCTGATCGTATTTGTCTGCACTGCCAATGTCTGCAGGAGCCCGATGGCTGAAAAACTTTTTATGGATGCTTTCGAAAAGTCAAAGTCCAAAAAGAATGTGAAAGTTTTTTCCGCAGGTATTTCGGCAATGGACGGGGATCAAGCCTCGGAAAACTCCATCGATGCATGCGAAGAAATCGGATTGGACTTGAAGGATCATCGGAGCGCGGCCCTAACCCGGGCAACCGCAGAAAATGCATCTGCAATTTTTTGCATGACTGAATCCCATCGTGCTCTCCTGCAAATGTATTTTGATCTGCCTGAAACCACTCAGGTTTTTCTNATGAGAGAATTTATGGAAGGGGAAAACAAAGAACTTCCTGATCCATNTGGCCAGAATATCGATGTATATCGAAATTGTCGNGAAAATATGAAGGAGTCCATCCCTTCCCTGTTAAAATGGGTTGAGAAAAACCTCTAAACTTTTTATTATAATTATCCATGAGTATTACTGCTGTAGCCGAACCTTCTCTTACCAAAGCCTTGGACGATCGACCCCTTGCTGAGATCGATCCCGACATCTATGCCGTCCTTGAGGACGAGAAACAGAGACAGAATACCCACATTGAATTGATCGCCTCGGAAAATTTTACCCTTCCGGCTATCATTGAAACCACAGGCAGTGTATTAACCAACAAATATGCCGAGGGGTATCCAGCTAAACGCTACTATGGTGGATGTGAACATGTTGATGTAGCAGAAAATCTGGCAATCGAACGGGCTAAGTCTCTTTTCGGGGCAGACTATGCAAATGTGCAACCCCACTCAGGCAGTCAGGCAAATACGGCGGTTTATTTTGCCATGCTTCAACCGGGCGACAAAATTTTGACGATGAGTCTGCAGGATGGTGGCCACTTAACCCATGGACATCCAAAAAATTGCAGTGGTATGCTCTACAATGTTGTAAATTACGGTGTAAACCCAGAAACTGGTTACATCGATTATGATGAAATCGAAAGACTTGCCGAAACCGAAAAACCAAAATTGATAACCGTTGGGGCATCCGCTTATCCCAGAACCATTGATTTCGAGCGTATGGGAGCCATTGCCAAAGCAAATGGTGCTCTTCTCCTTGCCGATATCGCACACATTGCCGGACTTGTTGCTGCGGGCTTGCACCCCTCCCCTGTTCCGCACGCTGACTTTGTAACCACCACCACTCACAAAACTCTACGAGGCCCGAGGGGTGGTTTAATTCTTTGCAAAGAAGAATATGGAAAAGCGATTGATTCAGCCGTTTTCCCGGGAAACCAAGGTGGGCCTCTAATGCATGTGATTGCGGCCAAAGCGGTCTGTTTTGGCGAAGCGGCCAAAAATTCCTTCAAGGATTATCAAAGGCAGGTCAAAGAAAACGCTAGCTGTCTGGCTGAGTCTCTAGTTTCCAAGGGCTTTCACTTGGTAAGCGGAGGAAGTGACAACCACCTTATGCTGATGGATCTGAGGCCTTCCCATCCTGATCTCACCGGAAAGCAAGGCCAACTTGCCTTAGAAAAGGCCAATGTTACCCTCAATCGTAACACAGTCCCGGGCGAAACCCGAAGTCCTTTCCAGACTAGCGGACTTAGGATTGGCACCCCAGCGGTGACATCCCGTGGAATGAAAGAAAATTCCATGATTGAAATTGCATCGATTATTTCCAGTGTTCTCTCTGATATTGATAACGAATCATCTTTGTCGGAAGCCAAAGAGAAGGCACTTGCCCTTTGTGCCCAATTTCCATTACCTTATTAACTTTTACATATTCAAAATATTTTAAAATTAAATTCTCTATGAAAAAATCTCAGGATCGAAAAAAAGGTTTCACACTGATCGAACTTCTCGTTGTCATCACAATTATCGGAATTTTGGCCGGTATTGCGATTTCCTCGTTTGGGGGAATCTTTGGAGCGGCAGGTCAATTAGCCGAAGAAGATTCCTTGAAAACAATCCATAAGAGCCTTGTACAGAAATATAAAGGGCAGGTTAAGTTTCCAAAAGGTGATGTGTTAGACGAAGAAAGTCCTGCAGGATTTGCAACCTGGTTTCGTTCAAAGACTCGGAATCCTGAACCCGGTCTTTGGTATATTGATGAAGATGATAAAGCTCTTGCTTTGGTGGAAGATGAAGACGGACCTGGACTGCCCACCCAGATTCCCACCGATGTAGGAGATTTAGATGACGATCAGAAAAAGGCAATGGCTTGGTCTATTGCCCTTCCCGGAGATGATGCCAATCCCAAACTTGAACAAAATCTACGCAGCGGACCATTTCCTATTATGTGGACTCGCGGACACGAGGGAGAAGAAGGTAGTTGGGATCCAGATTCGCCATGGAGCGGTGACGGCGGACATATTCTCTTCTCGAATGGAAAAGTTGAATTTTACGAAGATACCAAAGGTGCTGATGAAGAAGGCGTATTTAATGTCGCTTCCAAGGAAGATGATGACGATGAAGCCCAGATAGAAAAAACCGCTGACCCCGTGCAAGCATTGCCCGAGGATTGGAAAGTTGTCAAAATAGACGACTAATTCCAGTTCTCTTACCGATATAAGTAAAAGCAAATTCGTAGGCACCTTGCGGTTTGGCAAGCAAGGTAGGGCTAAAGTTTTTTTAGACTCATCAAGTGCAGAGCCCATATCTTTAGCTAAGGGGGCTTCTTCTACAGCCTTGCATGGTGACTTGGTTGAGTTGCGCCCTCTTCCCCCAAAGAAAAAGAAATTTGATCGTAGAAAGAAGAAAACCAAAGAACAAAAATCGAGGTACGAAGTCAGGAAGATAGTCCGGAGAAATACCACTGAGTTCCTTGGTTACCTAAGAAAAGATTTAGGGCGATTTTTAGTAAATGCAGAAAATTCACGCCTTTTTATCCCTTTCAAAATTCTGGGTGATGTTCGCAAGGGAAACCCAGAAGACAAAGTGGTGGCCCAGTTTGTACGATGGGATCCTCCCGCGAGGATCCCAACCTGTAAAATCCTGCGAGTACTGGGCCCTGGAGGTGAAGCCACGACTGATCATCTCGGGATTTTAGCCAAGTTTGGATTGTCTTCAAAATTTCCTGCTAAAGTAGAAGAAGAAGCTGACGCAGTCGCTGCATCAGTGTCTAAGGAAGATTTAAAAAATAGAGTGGATTATCGAAAGGTTTTCACAGTAACAATCGACCCTTTGGATGCTCGGGATTTTGATGATGCCCTGTCTTTAAAACAGCTGGCTGATGACACATGGGAAGTGGGTGTTCATATCGCAGATGTTTCGCATTATGTAAGAGAAGGCACCTCAATAGATCGGGAGGCTAAAAAACGTGGAAACTCAACTTACTTGGTGGGTGAAGTCGTTCCGATGCTTCCGCATAGGTTATCAAGTGGGATTTGTAGTCTCGTAGAGGGGGAAGAAAGACTGACTAAGTGTGTCCTTTTTCAGTTTGCTAAAAACGGAAGAATTTTAAAAACCGAAATTATTGAAAGCGTTATCAAAAGTGATAAACGGCTCACTTATGAACAGGCTATACTTTTTCTTAAATCAAAAAGTATCGAAGAAATAAAGGCGGCCAAACCCCCTGCCAGCCGATATTCGGGCAATCCCGGAAAATCTTTACAATCATTAGACGATGAATTTTTAAGCACCATTGGAAGCTCGATTCGAAAACTTTGGGAATTTGCATCCCAACTTCGTGAATCCCGATTTGAAAATGGGGCACTCAATTTGGATTCAGGAGATATTAAAATTCTGGTCGATGATCAAGGGGAGCCTGAAGAAATTCTGCATTCAGAAAACGATGAAAGTCATCAATTGGTTGAAGAACTTATGCTTTTGGCGAATGAAACCATTGCCAAGGAACTAAAGAAAAAGAATTTACCGGGAATTTTCAGAGTTCACCCGGATCCAGACGAGAGCAATCTCGAGGAACTCAGGTATTTCTTACAACTTTTCGGAATCTCATGCGGTGAGCTTACTTCCAGAAAAGAAGTAACGAAGGCATTGGTTGGAATTAATAAACATCCAATCAGTCAGGTCCTTCGCATAAAATTTCTTCGTAGTCTAAAGCAAGCGTGCTACCGCCATACTCCAGACGGTCATTACGGCTTGGCAAAAGTGGACTATTTACACTTCACTTCCCCTATCCGCAGGTATTCCGATCTGGTGGTTCATCGGGTCGTCGAAAATTATGTCCGAAAAATAAAGAATAAAAAGGCCGCTCCTGATAAATTTGAAAGTTTATCCAAACACCTCTCGACAACAGAGAGAAATAGTGTGGATGCTGAGCGTGAATCGATTAAAGATAAACTCCTTCTTTTATACAAAGGAGAGATCGGAAAACGTCCACCTGTAAGACACAAAGCAGTCATAACTGAAATTACAAGAAGAGGGTTTTTTATCGAACTTAAAGATACCCTCGCCCGAGGATTTGTTCCTGTAAGAACCCTCCCACGGGAACTGCGATATCGGCTCTCTTCAAGCGGGACTGCGCTGGTCGGAAAAAACCCCAGAAATCGGCTCAAGCTAGGACAGGAAATTAATGTGGTGATAGATAAGGTTTTTCCATCCGACAAGCAGTTGGACTTTAGAATGGGGTAAAGAGGCTTGCCATCATCCACACCTCGTCCAAATTGGTGTGCTTTATGAAAAACTTCTATCAGCAAAAACTAGTCGAAATCTGGCAAAAAGCAGTAAATCTGTATGAAGAAGGACATCGCAATCCGGACAGTTTTCCAATCGATGATGCTCTGCCTTTTCTCACTGAAATAGGCATCAACAAAATAGATATTTTTGACTTCGCAGAGGATTGGCTCTGCGAAGGTGAACCAGACTTAGCCACCTTCCTTCTAATTCATGAGCAAAGAAGGGATTATTTTTGGGAAGTCCAAAAACGCGTACCATCAAAAGACCTTCTCGACTCTTCCACGCTACCCCCCAAGGATGCCGATGCGGAAGGAATTCGCTGGCTTCCCAGAATTATTCCGAAAGCAAAAGCAAAATTAAAAGGGGAACTTCCAAAGGAAACTATGTTCTGTTGCGGTGGAGACCGAAACTTCTTTCATCATAATAAAATTCATCCATCCGAATTCCTAAGCGTAGTAAGACGGGCAAAAGGTGATGATCAAAAAATCATCGAATGGGTGGTCAACAGATCAAAACTAACCTAATCCAATAAGATAAATCCTATGAAATTCGAAAAATACCATGCCCTAGGTAATGATTACCTAGTCTATGACCCGCAAGGAGAGGATAAAGCATTTAATGAGAAGGAAATTATCCGTATTTGTCACCGTAATTTCGGCCTTGGATCAGATGGCATTTTAGTGGGTCCAATGAAGGCCGAAAATGCTGACTTTGGACTCCAAATTCTTAACCCTGATGGAAGTGAGGCCGAAAAGAGTGGGAATGGTTTACGAATTTTTGCCCGGTATTTACGGGATCAAGGTAAAGTAAGCACCGATCCCTTTACGGTAAATACTTTAGGTGGAGTGGTTACCTGCGAGGTATCAACTGACTCGTCAACGATCGCGGTGGAAATGGGACAGGTCAACTTCCATAGCGATGTAATTCCAGTACAGGTGGATGGAAATGCCCGCGAAGTATTGAAGGAAGATATTCTTATCGACGGTCAAACCTACCAATATTATGCAGCCACCATAGGCAACCCCCACTGTGTTGTTCCACTCGATGAGATTTCAGAAGGGCTTGCCCTTCGGCTTGGTCCTGAGCTCGAGAACCATCGCCTCTTTCCTAACCGCACTAATGTGCAATTACTACAAGTACTGAATCGCAATCGAATACGAATCGAAATCTGGGAACGGGGGGCTGGTTACACCCTAGCATCGGGAAGTAGCAGTTCT
>NHCX01000100.1 GCA_002168015.1 Verrucomicrobia bacterium TMED44 | reverse complement strand
TTTGTTTCTTTTTTATCAAAATACACTTTACCTGGATTTCTTGAACAAGATATTGTGTTAAATCTTAAGCGTAGTGCACCGTCAGAAATATTTAAGTTTATTGTATCTATAGTTATTGTAGCCCCAATTATCGAAGAAATAACATTTAGGGGATTATTTTATCGTATTCTTAAAAAAAATTATAGTATCTTAATTTCGTCTGTAATTGTCGCACTAATATTTAGTATCGTTCATTTGAATATATTAGCTTTTACAGTACTAGTCACATTATCCTTATTTTTAAATTACATTTACGAAAAGTATGGTAGTATTTTTTACCCTATACTTTTGCATTCCGCATTTAATATTATAATGATTATACTTATTTTCACTAACGACCATGACCCCTGAATTATTATGGAAGGCAATTAGTGTAAGTCCTGAAGATACAACTAGTATTATTAAAACGAGGGTTTTACCCATAGTTTTTCCATATGTTATTTATATAGATGGACAAATGGGGTCCGGTAAAACATTTATATCACGATGTATTGGAAAGTATTATAACAACAATGACATTGTAAGTAACTCCTTCTCAAAGATATCATTGCATGATGGGTTGCCGAAATTTATTCATTGTGACTTTTATAATATAGAAAAGCAGGACGAATTTTTTTTTTTCAAATATATATGATCTAATTGATGATAGCTCGGTTATACTTCTTGAATGGAGCAAATGTTTTTTCCAAATTGAAGTTCCTCAATTTTTTTTAAAAATCGAATTAACTACTAAGCTTAATCGTAGACTGATGTTGTACAAGTTAGGTCAGTTCAACATTTCCATCTGAGTATTGTCTTAAAATTCCTTCCTTCAGAAGCCATTTAATTTCTTGTAATATTTCGATCTTTTTCTTTTTGAAATTTTCATACTCGCCTAAAAGTTCCTTAATTGGTGCCCCTTGCTTTCCGCATCTCTGAGTTATTAGCTTACAGCATTGATTCATCTCTTCTTCTATGTATTTTTTCGGTTTATATGCAGATATATAATTAACCTTTTTTGAAATGAATGTATGGAAATTGGCTCTTTTTAATGCAATCAGTAAAACTTTGCTTATGTCGTTTTTTATTCGTTCTTTTGAAATTAAAGAAAAGTTTTTTCTGATAATGGAATATTTGCTGATATCATTGATTGATTTTGCTGTAAGTTTGATAGTATTACTTCTAGTGAAGAATTTCTGAAAATTAACTTCTTTTAAATATTTAACCAGAGCATCCATCGAAAAGAATTGGTTTGTTTCATCAATTGAAAATGTTGTCTTGTGAAGGTCAGTTTCTTGAAGTACTTTTATTTCTTCAGCGTCGGTACTTTTAGATAATGATGCAATGTAATCTTTTTTTCTGAAATTTACTTTTGATTTCATTAGGGTTGTCTCGATCAAATTATCAAAAGCATCGTGGCTAGTTGGTGGGTAAAAGTTTCCTGTTTTATTACATTTATATATATATTGAAAATTACCTTTTAACTGTATTTTCTCACCCTTTTTAATTTCAACAAATTTTGAATCTTTAATTAGTTCAGTAATTGCATCTTCTTCGTTCAAGTATATTTCACCATTTTTTTTATTGATAATAAAATTTTTGTCTCGTTCTTTAAACTGAACTTTTAAAGCAAATGCTTGCCGTTTTAAAATTTCTGCAGCCATTACACTTACATCCCTTGTAATAGCATCAGACCGTAGTTGTTTTTTTACTGATTCGTTTACTATCTGGCTTATGCTAACTTGAAATACAAATTCGTTTTTTTCTTTTTTTGTATATTTTGATTTTTTGTGAACGACTTTTTTTCTATCTTGATGATGTTTTTCCTTTTTTTGATATGTATTCGTATGATCCCAGTCAGGCAGAAAATCTAATTCAGTCAGACTGTTTAAGGGTGTTTTTTCTTCTTCAGTCATTTAAAATTATTGGTTGTAAAGTTTCTATTTCTATTTAGAAGTTTTAAACATGCTCAGGTGGCGGAATTGGTAGACGCGCTAGACTAAGGATCTAGTGCCGAAAGGCGTGGGGGTTCGAGTCCCCCCTTGAGCACCATTTTATATTTGTTTGTCAAATATTTGGTGTTTGATTCTTAACCCGTTCTTAAATTCATCTTTAAATGTTTTGTTTGAGAATTCATCAAATCCCTCGAATAAACCATGTTTGCGGTTATCTTTCCAATGCTCAAGAAGTTTTACCTGAAAAGATCCTCCTTTGAGTTTGTAATTATCGGTAATCCATTTGTTAGATTCGTGATTACCGTATTTTGCTTTAAATTTTTCTTTGGCTTCAGATTGTAAGTATGTCCATAGGGAAGGTAATACATCACCTTCAGCACTAAGTTGTGGTTTATAATCAGAGGGTTCTACAGTTTTGGGGTACCAAAAAATGTGAGTTCCATGTTTTTGGCCATGAACATAATCTTTATTTGCTACAGGTATTCCAGACCTATCGTATCTGATTGTTTTTCCATGAATTTTCCCAGATAGGTAGTTTGTTTCTTCTAAAATTTGACCTGAGGGAAAAGTGGATTCAATTGTCCCGCTAAAAGGTTTTTCTTCGCCTCTTATAAAGGCCAAAGGTACTTTAGACCATTTCGCAGATTTGAGAATATTTATTTTTGATATGGAGCCACCAATTACCTGAACTTTACCAATAGTAAATTCTTTTGCATTTGCTCCAATTACTTCAGCAATTACTGAGCTAGAGTAACCAGATCCACCATCCGTAATGATAATATTCGCAAGATCGTCTCCTTTTGTAAGTTCAGGTAAGCACTTGGCCCCGTCTCCTTTCCAAAATAATCTTTCATCAGATAAAATTATTTTATTTGCACTGTGCAGCTCAAAATCAGCAGAATTTTCTCGTCTCTCTTTGTATGGACTGAATGGCAAGCTCGCACTATCTCTAGACCATTTTCCCCACCATACAGAAACCTGATTAATATCTCCTTCAAATAAGGTCAGAAAACTTAAACCGATGCTGATTATAAAAGTTAACAGTGTGACCAAAATAAGCTTCTTCATCGAATTTATAAATAATAATAGGTAAAATATTGATGAGACTCAATGAATTAAGTTGTCCAAGAATCTCTTTTTCTGATCCCCTTCAGAATATTTTTTGGTAAGAAAGGGCCCTCATACACGAATCCAGTGTAAAGTTGGACAAGAATTGCACCTGCATCCATCTTTCTTGCAGCAGAGTTTACATCTGAAATTCCCCCCACTCCAATTATGGGCATTTTGCCATTTGATTGGCGGTGAAGAAATTTAATCACTTGTAAAGATTTATCTTCAATTGCTTTTCCGCTTAAGCCTCCTTCCTCGGGATGCACAATTCCTTTTTCCCTGCCAACGGTAGTATTAGTAGCTACTAAACCTTTAACATTATTGTCTGTAGCAATTTCTAGAATTTTTTCCAGTGAACTGAATGATTCATCTGGAGAGACTTTTAGCAAGCACGGTACCTCCGTTCGATCATTACTTTTAGCCAAGGATATATTTTTTTGGTTGATACCACGAAGGAGTGGTTCGAGAAATTCTTTTTTATGGAATTCTCTTAATCCGGGTGTATTTGGAGAGCTAATATTAATTGTAAAATAATCAGCAATTTCAGCTAAGGTTTCTAGGGAAAACAAATAATCATCGAGTGTTTCAGAAAGAGGAGTAACTTTAGCTTTTCCGATGTTAACGCCAAGAGGTGAATTACGTTGGCCTTTTGGGTAGGTTCTGGCAATCCGGCGACACATAGCTTCTGCTCCATGGTTGTTAAACCCCATTCGGTTGATGATAGACTCTTCATTCACTAAGCGAAATAGTCTGGGCGTAGGGTTTCCTGGTTGAGGTTTGGGCGTAACTGTACCGACTTCCATATGGCCAAAGCCAAGAGCACTGCATACACCAGGGAATTGTCCATCTTTATCAAAGCCAGCTGCTAGACCAATTGAATTAGGAAATTTTACACCAAATGCAGTGATTGGATCTGTGGGGGCGTTAATTAAGGATTCTATTGCCTTGCGCAAAACGGGGAACTTTTCTATCCACGATAAGAGACTGCATGCAACATTGTGAGCATTCTCTGCATTCATCCGGAAAAACAGAGGTCTTACCAATATTTTGTAAATATCATTCATATTATAAAAGTGCTACGATAAGACAGAAAGTTTTGCCGGGAATATTATTAAAATTATAACAAGTGAGTTGACATTCAAAAAGATTTGAAGCTTAAGGCAATCCAATGACAAAAAAAACAGGACCTAGTTTAGAGTGGTGTATAGTCCGTTTATCCGATGATGAAAATTGGTGGATAGACGAGATAAGTGATAAAGAAAATTGGGATGCGGATGATTTAGGAATCATTGATCCTAAACAGTTTCTGCACATAAATGAATTACTGGATTCAATGGGTGAATTTGGTTTAGATTCGCAAATCGTTGATGATGCGTTTTTCACATTTGAAATAAAAGAAGAACTGAAAGGCGGAAAAATTAAACTAGTTCGGGTACGGGATTCACTGCTAAAAGCTGAAGATATGCTTTTCGCATTGCCTGATGTATTAGACGAGGAAAAAGGGCCCTATGCAGATTTCCTGAACCATGTTTCTCAAATTAGGGTTACGATGCTTAATGAGTTAATCGAATTTGTAGAACCTTTCACCCAAGAAGAGATGGAGGAGGTATTATCAGAAAAAAACAACAATGATTTTCTTGAAGGCAGAAGGAGCCATTTCAGTGTTGAACTTATTTCTATTCTTGAATTTGTTCCTGATGGCTTTGCTATAGATGCAGATCTTGATGGAGACGACAAAGGCGAAAACGAAGATGATTATTCAGATTTAGATGAAGAGCTTGTAGATGTATCTGACAAAGAGGAAAAATTATTACCTAATGAAGATCTCAAATGGGAAGAGGAGGAAGACAAGGAGAAAGAAGCTACGCCTTACGAAGGAGGTGCCCCTGACGAACAAGGTTAAAGGGACTTGGCTATTCTCTCCGCAAAATAAGTCAGAATTAAATCAGCCCCTGCTCTTTTAATGCATGTAAGAGATTCATGAGCACATTTATCTACATCTAGCCATCCCAATTTACCGGCAGCCCATATGCGTGAATATTCTCCAGAAACTTGATAAGCGGCAATGGGTAAAGAAAACTTTTCTTTAGCCGCTTTGATAACATCCAAATATGGTTCGGCAGGTTTTATCATTAGAATGTCGGCACCTTCTTGTTCATCAAGCCTAAGCTCGAGCATGGCCTCACGAAAATTGGCCGGATCTAGTTGATAACCGGATTTATCTATGGGTTTATTTTGAGATGATGCAATAGCATCACGAAACGGCCCGTAATAAGAAGAGCAAAATTTGGCAGAGTAAGAAAGAATGGCGACATCATGAAAACCATTTTTGTCTAATGCGTTTCTGATTTCGGCGACTCTTCCATCCATCATGTCAGAAGGGGCGACAACATCAAAACCTGACTGAGCTGCAATTAAGGCAGACTTGCACAACATTTCAATGGTTAGATCATTATCAACTTTACCAGATGCGCTAAGAATTCCGTCGTGGCCGTGACTGGTAAATGGATCAAGTGCTAAATCAGCAATTAAAATTAAATCGCTAAACCTGCGTTTAATTTCTTTAACTGCTTTATAGCAAATTGACTCAGGATTTAGGGCCTCTTTACCTTCTGGGCATTTTTTTTGGTCGGAAATGCAAGGAAATAACGCAAAAGCATGCAGACCAATATTCTGCCAATTTTCAATCTGCTCAACCAATCCTTCAATCGACCATCTATAAACTCCAGGCATTGAATCTATGGCTACTTTTTCTATACAGGTATCGCTAACAAATACGGGCAAAATAAGATCTTCTTTAAGGAGAGAAAATTCTTTTAGCATAGGTTTAACTGCCGTTAGTTCACGGAGTCTTCTTGGACGACGGGATAAATTCATGGGGCTCTTATATTAGGATGGTTGCTTACGAATGGACATGGAGTGGTCTGATGGTATGGTAGATAATCTTAGGTTAAGTATTAAAATAGTATATTAAAAAACAAAGATAAAATGGAAATAGAGGCAATTATAAGCTTTGTTTTACTTGGTTTTGCACTTTGTTCTTTTTTCTGGGAGAAAGTAAGCGTAGATGTGACTGCAATTATTCTTTTGGCAGTTATTCTTTTAATTTCATGTATCAATATTTTTCCCACCTGGCCGAAGTATAAAGAAATCTTTAGCGTATTTTCTGCTGAAGCCCCCATTACAATTGCGGCAATGTTTATTATTAGTGCTGCATTGAACCGATGTAAAATCATAGAGCAGATGTCAGATCTATTGGGTTACTTTTGTAAATTTGGTTACACCAAATTTATGCTGCTACTGTTGGGAGTAGTTGCCCTAGTATCAGCTTTTGTAAATAATACGCCGGTCGTGGTAGTATTGCTTCCTGTAATATTCACTTTGTCAAGAAAACTGGGAGTTTCATCTTCTAAAATGTTAATTCCAGTCTCATATGCCTCCATCTTTGGCGGTTGTTGTACTTTGGTAGGAACAAGCACGAATATTTTAGCTAATGGAATTATTACTTCTACTGAAATCTATCCAAATTTAAATCCGATTGGAATGTTTGAGCTCAGTAAATTAGGGCTTCCTTTACTTTTTATTTCATTAGGTTTTTTAGTTTTATTTGGTCAGCATCTGTTACCGGCACGAGAGGGATTAACAAATATCCTTTCAGATATAGAGCAAAAGCAATTCCTAACAGAAGCAGTTGTTTTAAAAGAGTCTCCCTTAATAGGGAAACTGGTAGAAGAAAGCGATATAGCTAAATTTTCAGGCACCAGAATACTTGATGTTATCAGAAGAGGTGAGGCACTTGGCTTTGCTAAAACAACCACACGATTAATTGCTGGAGATAAATTAATTCTTTCCTGCAAACCCCAAGGTATTATTGAAACTAAAGATATAGACGGATTAGATTTATTGGATGAAAAACTTTTCGGAATAGAACAAATTTCATCCGAGGAATCTTTGATGGTTGAAGCTGTGGTTGGACCGTCATCCCCTTTAATTTCCAAAACCCTAAATGAAGCAAATTTTAGATCAAGATACAACTTGGGTGTTCTTGCCCTTCACCGAAAAGGGAAAAATCTAAATGCTCAACTAGATCAAATTCGACTCCAGTCTAGTGATACAATTTTGTTAATGGGTATCAAAAACAATATTGAGAAATTTCGAAAATCTGAAGAAACCATACTTCTAGATAAAGCCCCAATGCCAATGAAAAATCTTAGAAATAAGGCACCTCTTGCATTAGGGATTTTATCTTTAATTATAATATCGGCAACATTTAGATTGGTTCCTATTTCAGTAGCTTCCTTAGTTGGTGCAGCCGCANTGCTTTTAAGCGGATGCATTAAAGCAAGAGATGCTTATCAGTCTATAGAATGGAATATATTATTTCTCATTTATGGGATGCTTGCCCTTGGTATGGTTATGCAAGACACGGGTGCATCAAAGCTTATCGCATCTTCTGTGGGGGATATGACTTTAGGAATTACAGATGGGCCGCTTAAGCTAATAGTGACCCTAATTGCTTTGTATTTGATTACTTCAATCCTAACGGAATTACTGTCAAATGCTGCAACCATTGTTATCATGGCNCCAATATCTTTAGAGATTGCCCAACAACTAAACCTTTCGGCTTATGATGCTCGAGCGTTTTTACTCACAACATGTATCGCCGCCTCAGCTAGCTTTATTACACCGATAGGTTATCAGACAAATACATTTGTTTACACAGTGGGAGGATATAGATTCTCTGATTTTGCACGAATCGGAATCTTTCTAAACCTAATTTATTTCACTGGAACAATTCTATTAGTTTCCTATTTTTGGAATTTTTGGTGGTAAACTGATTAACTACACTAATAACAAAAGGGATTTCTACTGTAAAATAAAGCTTGGGATNCAACTCTTTTACCCAGAACACTGAAGACAAGCTTTACACATTTAAATTAAAATCGGTCCCTTTCGCTGATTATCAGTTTCAGACAAGGATTTTTNAAAAAAAATGGATTTAAGTACTTGAGTATATTTAAATCTCTTTAGACTTATTTATACCAATAATAGTCAATTAATTAAGAAAAGGGTACGCGAGCCAAATATACAAAATAATGGAAAAGAAAATAACTCAAATAAACATAATCTCCTCTTGACCCAAGGTCATACAATAATCAAAATAAATGAATAAATACCAAACCCTTGAAACATCCAAAATAACGGGTTAGGAACAATTTAAGCATTAGAAAAACTTATAACCTAAAATCCATAAAAATGTCTACTGAAAATTCTGAAAGTGAAGAGAACTATGATTCTTCCATGATCCAAAAACTTGAAGGATTAGAGGGAGTCAGGAAAAGACCCGATATGTATATCGGTGACACAAACGAAAGAGGTCTCCACCATTGCGTTTTTGAGATAGTTGATAATTCTATCGATGAAGCACTTGCGGGTCATTGTTCAGAAATTAAGGTGCGATTAAATTCAGATGGATCATGTTCTATCCAAGATGACGGAAGGGGTATTCCTGTAGATGTCCATCCCAAATACGATATGCCATCCTTAGAACTTGTACTTACAAATTTACATGCAGGCGGAAAATTTGGAAAAGGAGCTTATCAGGTTTCTGGTGGATTACATGGTGTTGGAGCAAAATGCGTAAATGCGGTATCTGTATGGTTTACGGCTGAAGTACGTCGTGAAGGNAAAATCCACCAAATGGAATTTTCAAGAGGAATTACGACTGAAAAACTTAAAGTGGTTGGCCAAAGTGAAACTACAGGAACGAAAATAACTTTTATGCCAGACGAGCAAATTTTTGAGACTACGCGGGAATTTAAATTTGATTTACTCGCCAAAAGACTCCGTGAATTGGCTTTTTTAAATCCAGGAGTCAAAATATCCTTGCATGAAGATACAAATGATCAAAAAGAAGAATTTTTATTTGAAAACGGAATTAGCGAGTATGTAAGTTATTTAAATCAAAATAAAACATGCCTGATTGAGGAACCAATCTATTTTATAAGTGAAGCACCCGCAGAAACGGGAGAAGGAACCATTATTGCGGAAGTCGCCTTTACTTATAATGATTCATTTACAGATCAACTCTACGCATACGCCAATTCGATTCATAATGTTGAAGGTGGAACCCATCTCTCAGGTTTTAGAACTGCCCTAACCCGTGTTATTAATAATTACGCAAGACAAAACGATCTACTTAAAGAAAAAGATATTTCTTTAACGGGAGATGATGTGAGGGAAGGACTAACGGCTGTGATCTCGGTTAAAGTCCCAGAACCAAGGTTTGAAGGACAAACAAAGACAAAACTTTCTAACAGGGAGGTAGACGGAATCGTNCAAAAAATCGTTGGTGAGAAAATGAAACACCATTTTGAAATTCACCCAGACCAAGCAAAATCAATCATCGAAAAGGTAGTTAATGCAGCAAGAGCAAGAGAAGCTGCTAGAAAAGCTAGAGAAACGGTGCGTAAAGGAGCATTATCAGGAGGCGGATTACCAGGCAAATTAGCTGACTGTGCAGAGAAAGATCCCGCAAAAAGTGAACTTTACATCGTAGAAGGAGATTCTGCAGGAGGATCTGCCAAGCAAGGAAGAGATCGATTGACCCAGGCTATACTTCCATTAAGAGGGAAGTTACTAAATGTTGAAAAAGCCAGACTAGATAAAGTTTTAAATAATGCAGAGATAAGAAGCCTTATCACAGCCGTAGGTACTGGAATAGGAGACCATGAAGGAGAGGGAGCATTCGACGGAGAAAGAGCAAGGTACCATAAAATAATCATTATGACAGATGCAGATGTGGACGGAGCTCACATTCGGACACTTTTATTGACTTTTATTTTCCGGCAAATGAAAGGGCTCATAGAAAGAGGCTATGTTTATGTTGCAAGACCTCCACTTTATAAGATCAAAAGGAGAAAAACTGAGCAATATATCCAAGATGATGCAGAAATGAGCAAAATACTTATTTCCCTAGGGATGGAAGATTTAAAATTAAAAAGAAATGAAGATAATTACATATTTAACGAGCAGGATCTATCTAAAATTACAGATTTATTTATAGAAATTGAATCCGTCGGAAAAGGGCTCGGTAGATATGGNTGTACTANTCAAAGGTTTTTTCAAAAACTTGAAAATGAGAATAACTCACTCCCAAGATTTCTGGCGCGNATTCGAACAGGAAATGAAGAAGAAATTAGATTTTTTAAGGATACTGAGGCAAAAATTGGATTCTTGCAATCACATGGATTAGAAAATGAAAATGAATCTAATAATTTTTTAAAGGAAGTAGACAAGAATGGAATTATGGTTTCACAAAGAATATCCATACACGAAATTTTTGAATCAAAAGAATTAGAGCGTTTAATAATGTCTTGTAATGAAATAGGTATTACAAGTAATTTTTTCAGTGANNAAAAAAGTGAATCATACAGTTTGGTTTCACAAAACGAGGAGGAAGAAAATAATCTTTCTGGAGTAAGTCAATTTCTGGAAAAAGTTCGAATCTCTGGAAGAAAAGGACTTCAGATACAACGATATAAAGGGTTAGGAGAAATGAANCCCAAGCAGTTATTTGAAACTACAATGGATCCTGCTACTCGTAGCCTCATTAAAGTTGAAATTGCAGATGCAATAAAGGCAGATAATATTTTCACAATGTTAATGGGTGAAGAAGTTGCTCCTAGGCGTGCATTTATTGAGGATAATGCTTTAAATGTTTCTTTTTTGGATGCCTAAACAATTTATATTTAAATTAGTATGAATGCGAAAAGTGAAAATTTAATAAACGGTAACATTTCCGAAATAATGCAGTCTGCTTACATTGATTATTCAATGTCGGTTATAGTTAGTAGAGCTCTACCTGATGTACGAGACGGTTTTAAACCGGTACAAAGAAGNGTTTTGTATGCGATGCTCAGGGAAGGCTTATTACATAACAGACCTTATGATAAATGTGCAGGTGTTGTTGGAGAAGTTTTAAAAAACTACCATCCGCACGGAGACGGGTCAGTTTATGATACATTAGTAAGAATGGCACAACCGTGGGTAATGCGTTATCCACTAATAGATGGTCAGGGAAATTTCGGTTCCGTCGATGGTGATTCTGCTGCCGCTTATCGTTACACTGAATGTAGATTAACGAAACTTTCTGAGGAATTACTCAAAGATATTGATGAAGATACCGTAGATTTTGCTCCAAATTACAAAGAAAGCACAACTGAGCCAACCGTTTTACCATCAAGTCTCCCTGGGCTTTTGATGAATGGGTCAACAGGAATTGCTGTAGGAATGGCCACAAATATTCCACCTCACAACCTTAGGGAACTTATAGACNCGATTTGTGCTTTAATTGATAATCCAAGTATTACGATTGATGAAATNTGCCATATAATACCGGGACCTGATTTTCCTGCTGGTGGAAGTATTTCTGGCAGATCAGGAATCAAGTCCTATATGAATACGGGTCGCGGTATTGTAAGAATGCGCGGGAGTATGCACATTGAAGATCTTCCAAATGGAAAACAGCAAATTATTATAACCCAAATTCCTTATAATGTTAACCGTGCAACTTTAGTAACACGAATTGCCGATTTGGTTAGAGAAAAGATTTTAGATGGAGTAAGTGATCTGAGGGATGAATCTACTGAAGTTACTAGAATTGTTGTGGAGCTTAAGCTTGGAGAGATCGAAAGAGTAACTATGAATAAGCTTTTTAAGCTTACAGCATTAGAGAGTAGTTTTGGGGTTATATTGTTGGCTCTGGATAAACTTAAACCAAGGCAACTGAATATTAAAGAAGCNTTAGAAGCCTATTTAGAGCATAGACGTATTGTCACTCTTAGGAGAACGAAATTCCGACTACGCAAAGCACAAGATCGAGCACATATATTAGAGGGATACAAGATTGCGTTGGATAATCTTGATGACTTTGTTAAAATTATTAGAGCCTCAAGCAATCGAAATGAAGCGAAGGCTAATATTTCTAGTAAATATAATCTTTCAGAAAGGCAGACCAATGCAATTTTAGATCTTCGCCTATATCAACTTACAGGTATGGAGCGAAATAAAATCGAGGCTGAATATGCGGAATTGATGGGATTAATTGCTGAATTAACAGAAATTATTGAAAATGAAAGAAGGCTTTTAGATTTGATCAAAAACGAACTTTCAGAAGTACGAGAAACTTATGGTGACGAACGAAAGACTTTAATTACTGAGGCTGAGGGTGATGTTTCAATGGAAGATTTGATTCCAAACGATGGCTGTGTTGTTACCATAACAAAATCAGGATTCATCAAGCGCACTACGGTAGATGAATTTAAGGTTCAAAATAGAGGCGGAAAAGGTGTAATTGGAAGCGGACAGAAAAATGACGATCCAGTCTCATTACTTAAAACATGCAATGCACATGACACATTGATGTTTTTTATGCAAAACGGAAGAGTTTATGTACAGAAGGCGTATGAAATTCCAGAAGGTAGCCGTACATCAAAAGGACGAAATACCATCAATTTTTTAGAAATGCAAAAAGATGAAAGTGTCGCAGCAATTATTGCTGTAGATAATTTTATTTCTGAAGCTTCTCTAGTCTTATGTACTAAAAATGGTGTAGTCAAAAAGACAAAAATTAGTGCATATAAAAATCATCGTAAAGGAGGAATTATAGGAATAAATGTAGATGATGGTGATGAGGTTTTACAGGCTTTACAAATCGATCATGAAGATCATTTGCTTGTTCTCACTGCAAACGGAAAAGGACTTAGGTTTGATTCAAGTCAATTACGTGATCAAGGGCGCGTTACAAGAGGAGTTCGTGGTATAAGGTTAAAAGAAGGTGATGAAGTTGTAAGATTATTAAAAGTTAATGACGAAAGACTCCTTCTGATTGCCGGAAAAAATGGATTGGGAATAAGAACAAAATTCAGTTCCTTTCTTCCCCGAGGAGGTGACACTGAAGATGAAAATGAAGTTTCACCTCGTAAGCGTGGCGGTCAGGGCGTGATTGCAATGAATACTGATTCAGTTTGTGGAGCATTGAGTGTTGATCCGCAAAGTGAAATTTTAATGATTACAAAGGCAGGGCAAACTGTTCGATGTGCGGTCCAGAATATCAGGGAAACGAGTAGGGGTTCAAAGGGTGTAAAACTCGTAAACCTTGGTCCGAGGGATTTATTAGTGGGCATATCAGAGGTTGTTGAATTAGACGAAGATACAGTGGACGAGGTAGATAATCCTCAGGATAATTCATTAGACGAAAATACAGTGCAAAAGGAAGTTAAATCTCAAGACGATAATCAAGATGAACAAAACTCTTCAGGCATTATTTCAGAAAGTGATTAAAATTAATTACACTTTTCAGCCTTGNCGTTAAAAAATATACGCATATCGCATCGAAAAGTGAATGGTGAAATTGGTTCTTTTTTTCACAACAAACAGTGTTACTTATNATTTTCAGTTCTTTTAAATCTACAAATATCTCTACAAGACTCTTCAGGTCGTACTTTTCTAATTTAGGGTATAACTGTCTATAAATTTCAAGGGTATCGAGCCATTTATGTTGTTTGATTTTCTTCACTTTATTATCGATGGAGTAAGGAAAATATTTCTTAATTAGGTTTTTTTCTATAGATGAATTATGAGCTACGATACAATCAACATCCTCAAGTTGTAATTTTTCCAATGTTTTGATTGCTTCTAAATCAGTTTTTTCCTCNGCTTTNACAATTGCATCATTTTCAATCAACAAATATCCAATTTCACGAATACCCTTCGCAAGGGAACCTTCGAAGTCCAAATACAGCAATTTTTTCAATGGAAACAATTACCTTTAATAAGTTCGTAAGTTTTGCGGAAGAAGCTACTAATTTGTTAGACATATTTCCGGAATTTAAAAATAGCAATGAAGTTAATCAAAATNTAAAAGAAGATCGCACCCCGGTCACCGATCTTGATTTAAACATCGAGATTTTTATAAGAAAATTAATAAAAGAAAGGTTCCCAACGCATTCTATTCACGGTGAAGAATTTTCTGATACTAATGGTCTGAGCCCCTATAACTGGATAATTGACCCAATCGATGGTACTTTTTCTTATGTCAAAAATGTTCCACTTTTTGGAATTCTCTTGGGACTAAGATACGAAGATACACCTTTATTCGGATCTGTAAGATTTCCTTTATATTTTAATAAATTAGTTGTTGGTGATGGCAAAATGTCATTAGATGACGGTACCAGTCTAGTCCGATCTTTTTCTACTTCTTTTAACGAGAGTCTTGTTCTTACATCAGACGAACGGAGTATTTCAAATTCAATTTATAAGGATAAATGGGATGAACTTTGCAATTTAACCAGGTATCATCGAACTTGGGGCGACTGTTTTGGATATTTTTTAGTCTGCACTGGTAAAGCTCAGGTAATGTTTGATATAAATTTAAAGCCCTGCGATATACTTCCCTTAATTCCAATCATTTTAGGTTCTGGTTGTAAAATAATTGAATTAAGATCGCCTTACAAAGACATTATTGTCTGTACTCCGGAAATTTATGATGAAGTAATTAAGGTTTTCTAATGGAGCGGGCGAAGGGATTCGAACCCTCGACATCCACCTTGGCAAGGTGGTGCTCTACCAACTGAGCTACGCCCGCAAAAGATATTCTTCATAATTTATCTTCCTATTTATAACAAGGAAAATTTTTACCTATATTAGTTGATTGAGTCGTTTTGCTTGACACATGGGAAAGTTACTCTATTTTTTANCCTTTTCATTCTAACCCCAATGCCCTCCGCCCATGTAGCTCAGTCGGTAGAGCGCGTCCTTGGTAAGGACGAGGTCGGCGGTTCAAATCCGCTCGTGGGCTCCANACACATATAAACATCAAACAGTCAAAGTAAATGGCCAAAGAACAGTTCCAACGAACCAAACCTCACGTTAACGTCGGTACCATCGGACATGTGGACCATG
>NHCX01000099.1 GCA_002168015.1 Verrucomicrobia bacterium TMED44 | reverse complement strand
GAATTCGGAGAGTTTGAAGATATTTTGTACCATAAATCCGGGGGGGTAGCTAAAGTCACAATCAACCGTCCCCAGAAAAGGAATGCGTTTCGTCCTAAAACGGTCAGCGAGATGTACCAGGCATTTCTAGATGCCAGGGAAGATCCAAAAATAGGAGTTGTCCTACTTACTGGTGCGGGTCCTCACACCGACGGGAAATATGCTTTCTGTTCAGGCGGTGATCAAAGTGTCCGCGGCGATGCGGGCTATGTTGGAGACGATGGAGTTCCCAGATTAAATGTTTTGGATTTGCAAAAACTTATTCGTAGTATGCCCAAAGTGGTGATCGCACTAGTTGCTGGCTATGCGATCGGAGGGGGGCATGTTTTGCATGTGGTTTGTGATTTGACCATTGCTGCTGATAACGCAGTTTTTGGACAGACTGGGCCCAAAGTCGGTAGTTTTGACGGCGGACTTGGCTCTAGTTACTTGGCTCGAATTGTGGGGCAAAAAAAGGCCCGCGAAATTTGGTATCTCTGTCGCCAGTACAATGCGGAGGAAGCCCTGGATATGGGTTTAGTTAATAAGGTAGTTCCCGTTGCACAACTGGAAGCGGAAGGCCTGCAGTGGGCGAGTGAAGTCATGGATAAAAGCCCTTTAGCGATTCGTTGTTTGAAGTCAGCATTCAATGCAGAACTCGATGGGCAGTCCGGAATACAGGAACTCGCGGGCAATGCCACTCTCTTATATTACTTATCCGAGGAAGGCTCGGAAGGGAAGAAAGCTTTTCTTGAGAAGAGAAAGCCCGATTTCGAAAAATATCCTTGGTTACCCTGATCGGGTCTACTTCTTTTTCTTTCTGAAGTCAGAGGCTGGGTCGTACTGTTGATTGATTACGGCCATGCGGGCATTGGATTTTTCCCTCCACTGCTTCAAATCATTCGCCAATTTACCTACCAAGTCGGGCATTTTCTCGGCTAAGTCATGGTGCTCACCTATATCTTCACGGACATGATAAAGTTCATATTTTCCAGTTTCGAATATTTCAATCAGTTTGAAATCTCCCTTACGTATTGCTCCGCTTGGGCCCATTGAATTGATGTGGTGGTAGTGTGGAAGGTGGAAATAAATAGCCTCCCGTTCAAGCGATTTTTTCCCCGCCAGTAACGGTTTCACACTTTCCCCATCCATGTGCTGATGAGGAGTAAGGGGGAGATCGAGGAAGTCGAGTATGGTGGGGTACAGATCAGTTCCCACAACTGGTTCTGATATTTGTGTGCCCGCTTTTATTTTGCCTGGAAATTTGATGATCAGGGGCACCCGTATACCACCTTCATAGAGCCAGGCTTTTCCACCACGCAAGGGCAAGCAGGATGTGGGCATGTTGGGACTGGAACCTGTGCATAGTCCGCCATTATCAGAAAAGAAAATTACCAGAGTATCCTGCTCCAGATCCTGGGATTTGAGTACTTTCAAAACTCTTCCAATGTTTTCATCCATGCTTTCCACCATGCAGGCGTAGGCTGGTGAGTCCTGGCGCTTCCGGGTAATGCTGTCCCATACAGGAATTCCATCCTGGTGTTTTTGTGGATACCCTAGAGTTTCAGCTTTTTTTTGGTATTTTGCCATTTTACTTTTCTTGGGCTGTATCGGCGTGTGCACGGTATAATACCAGAAATTAATAAAGAAGGGCTGATCTTTGTTTTGCTTGATGAAGGAAATGGCCTTGTCGGTAAGCGTGTCAGTTAAATAGTCACCTTCCTGACCGTCCTCCAATCCCGGCACATTGGTATTTGGGTGTCTTTCACTTTTGAAAGGAAAATAATAAGAACCGGGCTGTCCCATCCTGAACCCCGCAATATTAAAGTCAAATCCATGGTTTTCCGGGAAATGCTTGGTTCCCCGATCAGTGTGGTTTTGTAAATGCCACTTTCCTATATGTACTGTTTTATAACCGTGTACGCGTAGGGCTTCGGCCATCGAGGTTTCGTCGAAGGCAATAAAGCCGTCTGGTTGGGGGGGAGTGAGTTTATATCCTTTTCCTTTCGGCCCACTGGTTCCACTGATATAGCTTACATTGATCCGGCTCGGGTATTTCCCTGTGAGGATACTGGCCCGAGATGGAGAGCAGACCGGGCTCGCGGCATATGCATCGGTAAAGGTAGCCCCGTCTCTTGCCAGTTGATCGATCACGGGGGTTTCATAAAAAGTGCTTCCATTGACCCCAATATCGGACCAGCCCAAATCATCGATCAGAAAAAGAATAACATTCGGTTTTGATGTCTTACTTTTAGCAGAAGAAATTATTGCCAAAGAGAGGGGAAGTAAGAAAAGAAATTTTATCGGCATCGTTATAGTCACCTGCGATTCTTTGAAAACTGGGCTCTTTGTCCACGGCAATCCATTTGGAGCTTACCCTGGTGATAAGCAACCTGTCCCGAAACAATGGTGGTTTCAATGGAGTTGGTAAATGTCAAGTGAGGGAAAGGGGACCACCCGCATTTACTAAATAGCTCCGTATCCTTGACTGAAGTCTTCCCTTCAGGATCCACTACCACCACATCTGCCCAGTAGCCTTCACGTAAAAAGCCGCGCTCTTCCACCTGAAACAAAAGGGCAGGGGTATGGCAGGCCCGCTCTACAATCAGTTCGGGCGTGAAACATTTCTGTTCGCACATTTCCAGCATCAGGAGCAGGGTATGCTGAAGTAAGGGCAGACCGGATGGAGCATTGAAATAAGTACCCTGTTTCTCCTCCCAAGTGTGCGGGGCATGATCAGTCGCTAGAATCGAAATTCTACCATCCACAACGGCACGACGAATCGCATCGCGATCACTTCCTTTCTTGATTGCCGGGTTGCATTTAATCAGGGAACCCAGGGTTGCATAGCTTTGCTCCTCAAACCACAAGTGATGAACGCATGCTTCCGCTGTAATTCGATCGTGCCCAGATTCAAAAAGTTGCAACTCTTCCTCAGTGGTTATGTGAAGGACATGCAGTTTAGCTCCTTCTCGTTTGGCAAGTTCCACGGCCATGGATGAGGATTTGAGGCAGGCTTCGCGCGAGCGGATATTGCCATGTTCAGAAAAAGGAACATTCGCACCATGCTTATGGCGGGCAAGCTTTTCGTTTTCCAAAATCATGGGGGTATCTTCGCAATGGGTCGCTATGATGGTGGGGGCATGCTGAAAGATTCCCTCCAATACGGTTTCCTCATCTACCAGCATGTTTCCGGTGGATGATCCCATAAAGACCTTGATCCCTGCAATCAGGGCGGGATCCGCAGATTTTACATTTTCAAGGTTCTCATTACTGGCACCCAGAAAAAAGGCATAATTGGCTAAAGAATCCTGATTGGCGATCGCACACTTTTCTTCGATTCTTTCCATACTCAGGGTAGGAGGAGATACATTAGGCATCTCGAAGAAAGTGGTCACACCCCCTGCCACTGCAGCCTGTGCTTCAGTTTGAATGCATGCCTTGTGCGTAAGCCCGGGTTCGCGGAAATGTACCTGATCATCGATCAACCCAGGGAGAACCAGTTTTCCAGTTGCATCGATAACTTGGCAATTGGCTGGCTTTGGCATGACGGGGCCAATCGACTCAATCCTCCCATTCCGAATCAATAAATCATTTTCAGTTTTTTGCCCCTCATTAACAAGGGTACCCCCGGAAATAAGTAAGTCCGTCATCAATTATCGGCTTATCTTACTTCCACTGTCCGTCGCCAATGATCTGGTATTTGTAAGTGCAAAGTTCCTCAAGACCCATGGGGCCACGGGCGTGCAGTCGATCAGTAGAAATTCCGATTTCTGCCCCTAGTCCAAATTCAAAACCATCTGTGAAACGGGTGCTGGCGTTCCAATAGACTGAAGATGCATCGACTTTATTCAGGAAGGTCTCTGCCCGACTTTTATTACTTGTTATTATGGATTCACTGTGCCCGCTGCCAAAACGGTTTACAAAAGCAATAGCTTCTTCCAAGCTGTCCACGACTTTGATTGCGAGTCTAAGGTCGAGAAATTCTTCAGCATAATCATTATCATTTGCGATTTGTGTCTCAAAATCATTGAGGATATTTCCCGCTCTGTCATCTACCCAAAGTTCACAGCCTTCCTCCTGGAATTTCTTGGCTACGGATGGGAGAAATCTTTCGGCAATGGAGGAGTCCACGATCAGGTTTTCAATCGCATTACAAACCCCAGGTCTTCCACATTTTGAGGAGACCGCAATCTGTTCGGCCATTTGCAGGTTCGCGCTGGCATCCACAAATAAATTGCATACTCCCTTGTAGTGCTTGATTACAGGAATGCTGCTGTTTTCAGACACAAAACGGATTAAACCTTCTCCACCTCTTGGAATTATGCAGTGAACATACTGGTCCATCGTTAAGAGATGGTTGAGGGCTTCCCGCTCGACGGTCGGAATTAACTGCACCGCATCAGCTGGTAATGGGGAAGCTTGGAGGGCTTCAGAAATGATTGAAGCCAGTGCCCGATTAGAATGCATGGCTTCTTTTCCACCGCGTAGAATCGAAGCATTTCCTGACTTTAGGCATAGTCCGGCACAGTCAATAGTTACATTTGGTCGGGATTCGTAAATAATGCCAATAACTCCGATGGGTACTCGAACCTTGTTAATTTCCAATCCATTCGGCCGGGTCTTGGATTCAAGAGTTGTGCCCACGGGGTCAGGAAGCTCAATTAATTGCCGTAGTCCCTTGACCATTCCGTCAATCCGTTCATGGGTCAGTCGTAAGCGGTCTACCATTGCTTCTGAGAGTTTATTTTCCTCTGCTAGTGCTAAATCTTTTTCATTTTCTTCTTTAAGGAGTTTGCGGTTGGATTCAATCCCCCGGGCAATCGCCTGCAAGGCTTGGTTTTTTTCGGACGCAGTGGCACTGCATAGATGCAGGGATGCATTTCTGGCACGCTTGGCAATGGCTTCAATTTCAGAAGATAGGGAATTACTCATCCTTTTGTATTAAAAGAAGTCTCGCTTGGGGTGAAGTGTATTCGCTTATATTTTCTAATATAAACAAAAATGCCTCTCGAAAAAGGCATTTTTGATACATTTAAATTATTTTGGATGTTTATTTTTTTCCTTTTTTCTTTTTTCCATCTTTTCCGTCTGATTTCTTACCTTCTTCAGGTTTTGGGCGGGAAGCCATAGCCTCTTTTCTTTCCTTTTCATTGAGTTTTCCGTCCCCGTCCTTATCAAACTTAGCCATCATTTCCTTGCGCCGATCCTCCATCGATTTACGGGCTTCGGCTCTTTCTTCCTCGCTTAACTTACCGTCTCCGTCCTTATCGAATTTTTTCATAAGAAAAGGAGGGAGTTTGCTACGACCTCCGCTACGCTCGGCCATTCTTTTGCGTAATTCAGCTTTTTCTTCATCATTAAGTTTTCCATCACCGTCCTTATCAAATTTTTTCATGATTTCTTCTCGGGATGGACGACCTTCGCCTCGGACTGTTTTCTTACCATCATTTTCAGGTTTGGCATGAATTCCTATTGCAAAAGCAAATATGGAGACAATAAAGAGTATTTTTTTCATATGTGTATTTAGGTTCTAAGGTTATTGTTACTAGCATAAACGCGGCTAAATCAGAAAAGTTTCAAGGTAATTTTAATCTTGAAGAAGGGAGTCGGAGAATCTTCACTTTTAGGATGAGCTCAACTTTTGGATTTTCATCTGGATTCCTGCTTTGTTGGCTTGTTTTACTTACTAGTGCGCCAGCTATTGCTCAGCATGCAAAAGTGAAAAGCTTTCCATTTTTAATATCTAAAGGAAAGAGCCCAGCTTCGTTTGCTGAAGTGGCACCATCGCAAAGTGGGGTAATTTTTCAATGGGAGAATAAGGGTGATGTAAATTCTCAATTAGATAAAAATCCATTTTTTGTGACAAACAGACAATCCATTGGAGTATCTTCAGGAGACTTTGATAACGATGGCTGGGATGATATTCTTTTTGTAAATTCGTATGGAGGACACCAACTTTTCAGAAATTTGGGAGACTTCCAATTTGAGGATGTAACTAAGAAATTAGGACTGAAAAAGCTTTTCCGCGACCATTGGGCCGTTGGTTGTTCTTTTGTCGATATCAATGGGGATGGGTGGTTAGATTTATTTGTGGCCGGAACCGGTGATCCCAATCTTGTTCTTATCAGCCAATCAGGTAAATCTTTTGTCGAGTCTTCTGCTGACCTCGGTTTGAGTAGAAAAGGAGCGAGTGTACAAATGGCCTTTGCCGATTTTGATCGTGATGGAGACTTGGATGGATATCTGGTGACGAACCGTTTGAGTACCTTGCCAGATCCAACCCCGGGTTTAGAGGTTAAGGCTGAGGCGGGTAACGGAAAACTTCTGGTTGAAACACAATATGATGAGATTTTCAATGTTGTCTTGCATCCAGATGAAAAATTCCGGGTGGTCAATGCGGGGGAGCGGGATCTTTTCTATAGAAATGATAGTGGGAAATTTGTTGAAGTGTCCACGACTCTGGGCATCAGTGGAACGGATGAAGGATTGGCGGTTAGCTGGTTTGATTATGATCAGGATGGTTGGCCTGATCTTTATGTGGCCAATGATTTTTACGGCCCGGATAGACTGTATCGTAACCTGCAGGGTAAGAGATTTGAGGAAGTCACAAGTTCTGTGCTTCCTCATGTCCCTTGGTTTTCGATGGGCACGGATTCAGCTGATATCAACAATGATGGTTGGCCCGACCTCATGACCTCGGATATGGCAGGTTCCGACCATTATAAAGCTAAAATGGGGATGGGAGATATGGAAGATAGTGGTTGGTTCTTACGAAGTTCCAACCCGAAGCAGTATATGCGCAATGCTTTGTTCTTAAATACGGGGCAAGGCAAGTTTATGGAAATTGCCCAACAGTCCGGTGTATCTAGTACCGATTGGACTTGGTCAGTCAAATTTGGTGATCTTGATAATGATGGTTGGGTCGATTTGCTTGGAACCAATGGAATGATGCAGGATCGGACGAATTCAGATCTTCTAACCATGGCAAAGTCTCTAAAGTCCAAGGAAGAAAAAGTAAACTTCTGGAAAAAAGTCCCGCCAAAAAAAGATCAGAATTTCGTTTTTCGCAACCTGGATGGTTTACACTTTGCCAAGATGGGTAAGCAATGGAACTTTGATTTTCTTGGCGTTAGTTTTGGAACGGCTCTCGCTGATTTCGATCGGGATGGCGATCTGGATGTGGCGGTTGCTTCTATGGAAGAACCATACAAATTATACCGCAATGATCTGACCGTTGGAGGATCCGCAGTCACCCTCCGTCTTCATGGTAATGGGCTAAACACTTGGGCCATCGGCGCAACCGTACGGGTCACCACGGAGACGGGCAGTCATTGGCGCACACTTACTTCCTCCCAAGGCTATGCATCTTCCAATTCTCCGATCTTGCATTTCGGGTTGGGTCAGGCACAAGAAATCAGGGAGATTCAGGTGCTCTGGCCGGACGGTAAGTCGGAAAGTTTTAGAGATCTCTCTATCAATTCTCACCATCATTTACACCAGTCTAAGGAAAATGGTCTGCCCGACAAGAGCCCGGATTCAATAACTCTTTTCCAACCCGGCGATCACTTATCTAAGATTCGGCATGAGGAAAACCTCGTGGATGATTTTACTCTGCAGCCCCTTCTTCCTTACCGCTTATCACGTTTGGGACCCGGAGTCAGCTGGGGCGATGTGGACAGCGATGGTGATCTCGATTTGTTTGTTGGCCAGTCACGGTCGACTGGTTCAGAATTGTACCTTCAGAAAAAGGACGGTTCATTTGAGAAAAAGGAACAGAAATATTTTTCCGATGCTCAACTGGTTCCCTTCAAAGATATGGGTTCTCTTTTTCTAGATGCCGATTCGGATGGTGATTTGGACCTTTATGTCACCTCCGGTGGATATGATCCCAGCGTTCGTTCGCTCTATTTACGTGATCGTCTCTTCCTGAACCAGGGGAAGGGGGACTTTATTTTGGGTCTGCCTAACACCCCAGATATAAGGGACTCCAGTGGACCGGTCTGTGCGGCTGATTTTGATCGCGACGGGGACCTTGATCTTTTTGTTGGAGGTCGGCTGGTTCCCGGGAAATACCCTCAGACTCCAAAGAGTAGGCTCCTCCTAAATCAAGGTGGAGTCTTTTCGGACCAAACTGAAAAGTTGGCTTCTGGTCTGATCGAGGCCGGACTTGTTAATGCTGCCGTATGGAGCGATTACAATGGGGATGGTTGGATTGATCTTTGGGTTGTACCAGAGTGGGGTACTATCCGGTTATGGGAAAATCAAAAGGGTAAGCTTATAGAAGTGACAAGAACCGTTGGGGTTCAAAAAATCAAGGGGTGGTGGACATCCATTTTACCTGTCGATTTTGATTCCGACGGTGACATGGACTACGCGGTCGGAAATCTTGGCTACAACTCCAAGTACACCGCAAGCTCGGAGGAGCCGTTGGTTTTACATTGGGGGGATATGGACGGGACAGGAACGCCCCGGCTGATTGAAGCTTGTTACAAAAGTGGAAAGTTTCTGCCCATCCGGGGGAAGAGTTGCTCGACCAACGCCATCCCAAGTCTGGCCCAGAAATTCAAGACTTTTCATGAATTTGCTTCTGCTGAACTTACCCAAATTTACCAACCCAAGTTTCTTCAGCAATCTTTACGTCTCGAAGTCAATCAACTCGCGTCCGGCATATGGGTCAACACGGATGGTCGATTTTCTTTTCAGCCCTTTCCCAGTCTTGCCCAGACATCGGCTGTTTTCGGAATCACTGCGGCTGACTTCAATGGGGACGGTTGGGTGGATCTCTGCCTTGCCCAAAACTTTTTTCCTATGCAACCAGAGACCGGACGGATCAATGGAGGCTTGGGTATGCTTCTTCTGGGAAATAAGGAAGGGGGCTGGGTCCCTCGATTTGCCAGAGAAAGTGGGTTGATTATGCCCGGGGATGCCACGGCTCTTAGTACCCTCGATCTCAATAATGATTTTCAGCCCGACCTAGTGGTAGCTAATAATAATTCTTCAATGCAGGCTTTTCTTAGCAGTGGAATAGGGCATCCCTGCTTGCTTGTTCGTGTGAAAGGAAAGCCTGGCAATACCCGGGGAGCAGGGGGCCGGCTTCAGGTTATACGTAAAAACGGATCGGCTGAGGTGATTGACCTTCCTTTAGGGCTTGGCTACCTAACCGGTAATGAACCGCAAGCATGGGTTCCTCAAAGGTCGAATAATCCGGTTACTTACATTTTGCTTACCGATTCGCTATCTCAGCAGCATAAGTTGAGGCCTAGTATTATGGCCAAGGTCTTGACCTTCGATATTTCCGNGAAGTGACAGAGAGAGGCAGTTAGCTAATTTCCAATCCTAAGTAATCCTTGGCATTGGAGTAGCAGATTCGCTTGGCCAAATTTCCAACCAAATCCGTACTGTCGGGCACAAACCCTTCAGCCATCCATGTTCCTAAAAGGTTGCAAAGAATGCGCCGGAAATATTCATGACGGGGGAAAGACAGAAATGAACGAGAATCCGTAAGCATACCCACAAAATGCGAAAGGAGTCCGACATTGGCCAATGTCTTTAGTTGCTCCTCCATACCGTCCCGTTGGTCGAGATGCCACCAACCTGATCCAAATTGCATTTTTCCCGGTAGNTCACGCTGGAAATTTCCCAGCATCGTGGCGANNGNNAAATTATCCGCCGGGTTGTTATTATAGACTATGGTTTTGGGCAGGGAATCCTCGCTGTCCAGTTTATCCAAAAATTTACCCATATTTTGGGCCTGGTTCCAGTCACCGATCGAATCCGTGCCCGCATCCGGTCCAAACNTCNNAGAGNAGNCNNCTGGNATTNTTNCNNAGAGGTCCNAGNTGNACNTGCATGGTCCANCCTTTNGCTGAGTAAAGGCGTCCGAGAAAAAGCATGATAAACCCGGTAAATTTTTGCGTTTCTTCAGCCGTGGCATTTTCTTCGTTTAGAACTTTGGTGAAAATATTCCGTGCTTCACTTTCGGTCGGGAAGCAACTGGGAAATGAGGGGAAGCTATGGTCGGATAATCGGCAGCCAATCTCATGGAAATGATTCACCCGTTTGGCAAGACATTCCAAAAAATCATTCAGTGTAGTGATTTCCTTGGAGGTTTGTTCGATCAAATTTTCCAGCCAGTCAAGGAAAGCCGAAGCATCACGGATCCCCCACGCTTTGTCCGGCCGGAAGGTCGGATACACACAAGTGCTTACTTGTTCATCTGCCACGATCTTTTGATGATCGGATGTCGGATTTGCGGGGTCATCGGTCGTGCAGAGTGCTTTGACCTGAAATTTTTCGAGCATTCCACATGCACTGAAATCCGGAGCCTGTAGCTTTTGATTAGCTGCGTCCCATATTTCCTCGGCCGTGTCGGGCCCAAGCAGGATATCGATATCGAAGCACCGCTTCAATTCCAGATGTGTCCAATGATATAAAGGATTGCCCAGTGCATGGGGTAGGGTGGCGGCCCATGCCAAATATTTTTCCTTCGGGTCTCCGTTTCCGGTTACCAGTTCCTCGGGTGTTCCATTTGCCCGCATGGCCCGCCATTTGTAGTGGTCGGCTTCGAGCCAGGCTTCCGCTAGGTTTTCAAATCTCCGGTCCGTGGCGATCTCATCGGGCGGTAGATGGTTATGAAAGTCAAGAATGGGTTCATTCTTGGCATATTCATGATACAAGGATACGGCCTGATTATTGGAAAGAAGAAAATCGTCGTGAATGAAAGGCATGGGAGAAAGTTACTTTATTTTGATTCTGCCCTTCTTGATCTCCCCGTCAAAGGCAAATGCATCCTTATATTCGCCAACTCTCCCTCCTTCATCTTGTCCCATTTGCAGTCCGTCTTGAGGCATTTCTTTTACCAGACTACTCACCATGCCTCTCCCGAGTTTGCGCTTTCCGGCATATAGTTCCACCTCTCCGGATGCGTGCAGTATTGCTTGGATTTTCATTTCTTTGTCGCCAAGCTTCTGATCAGCGTCAACCGATTCCATTTTGCCATTCAGACGGATAAAGAACCGCAGAACTTTATTCTCGATGGATAGCGCCCATCCATGGGCATCGCCACCCTGAGCAACCAAGATTCCATTTCCCTGCTTTCCCATCTGTATTTCCACTTCGAACGCCTTCTTGGCAACCATCGGAGCAACCCCCGATAGCAGGTTGGCATCGGGTTCCAGGTTAAAAACTTTCTTTTTACTGAAGCTACTTTTCTTGCGATTCCATGGCCACGGTTTTGCCTTGGCTTCGATGGCCCATGCTTCCCATTGATCCGCCATTTCTTTGGCCCGTTGTGGATGCTTTTCACTCAGGTCATTGAGTTCCGAACGGTCTTCTTTCAAATCATAGAGTTGCCAGGCTCCATGGGATCCCTTGGCTACCAGTTTCCATTTTCCGATGCGGATCGCTCGGTTACCTTCATGTTCCCAGTAGATTGGATCTTCTCTCTTGATGGCTTTTCCGGAAAAGGTTGGTTTCAGGGATACCCCTTGCATCGGCACAATTTTCTCTCCCTTCACTTCTTTTGGATAGTCCGCTTTTGCCAGATCCACGCAGGTCGCCATCAGATCGATCAGGTGTGCCGGTTGGTGCTCAAATTTTCCGCGTAATTTTGCAGAGATTCCCTTCGGCCAATGGGTCACTAAGGGTGTACTGATTCCGCCCTCATGGACCCAGTGCTTATATTCACGAAAAGGAGTAT
>NHCX01000098.1 GCA_002168015.1 Verrucomicrobia bacterium TMED44 | reverse complement strand
CCTCAGTAACCGAACCGCTCTCTTCCTCCTCGCAATGACAAATTACGAGCCTCTAGTACAAGACCCTAGTTTCTTGGGCCGCGACCTTTGAAAGTCAATTCCGCAACGCCGGATTTGTCCAAGTCTCCGAGTCCGGCGGCGACCATTTTCTCGTATTGAGCGAGGGTGGCCTTCGCAAGTGGTACTTGAATACCGGCTTCCTCGGCCACGGCGATAGCGATGCCTGAATCTTTGGCAGCGTGTTCTGCTGAAAAGTAACATTCATGATCACGCCCGAGCATGTCCTCGGCATCCGTTTCCAGGACCCGTGAATTCGCCCCGGTCTGGGAGAAAATCTCGCAAAGCATTTCCAAATCAAGGCCCAGGGCATCCCCAATTCCGAGTCCTTCGGCGAGTGCGGCGGTGTTGATATTCATCACCATATTGACCAGCGCCTTGACCTGAGCGGCCCGGCCGGCTTCGCCAACAAAGCGAAGGTTAATACTGAGGTCATCGAGCAGATCCTTGGCACTCTCAAAAACTTCCTGTTTTCCACCGATCATTAAATAAAGAGTACCTTCCCTTGCCTGGGTAATACTGGATGCCATACAACCCTCTAGGGTGGTCGATCCATTCTCGGCGGCAGCCTCTTCCATTTTAATATGCATGGCTGGAGAAAGAGTGGCGCAGTTGATAAAAAGAGTACCAGCCGCCATTTGGAAAAGATTATCTTCGGAACCGAAGAAGATGGATTCCATTGCGGCATCGTTGGTGACTACGGTAAGTACAATATCCGACTGGGCTGTAACTTGTGCAAGCGTTTCGGCGTGAGCACATCCCAGTTCATCGGCAAGGGAAGTCGCCGCATTCTTGTTTACATCATTTACACAGGAGATTGAGTATCCCTTATCTTTTAAATTACGGGCCATATTGGCTCCCATGCGTCCAACGCCGACAAATCCGATTTTTTTCTCTTTAGAGTTCATAATGAGGAGTGTTTTCTTATTTTGGGTTTAAACTATAAAAGTCTTTACCTTTGATGATTGGTGTGGTGGGTTTGTCGAACTTATTTTTTAGTAATTTCCCGTGCTAAATGTACCAGCCCCTTTTCTAAACCCTAACTCAAAACAATCAAAATATAGAGAAATTATGTCTAAAATCGTACCTCTAATTAGTTCTGGAACCGCCGGGCCCAACGGCGTTCTTCATCTCCCACGCCTTTGGCAAAAAGTTTCCCTTGAAGCTGCCGGAAAAATTGCCGATGGCTATCCAGGAATTGGAGCCGGTTACGACTCCATGGTTATCGACGCTCTCGGTTTAAACGCGGATGCTGTTCGTTCCTTTATTACAGATTCTAAACCTACCTATCCTCAGTTTGAAGCATGGGTTGCTGAGCAACCAGGTGTGAAACTTGATTCCGGAACCATTTCCGCCCTGAATGATTCCATCACTGGATACATTCATGACGATGCCACCCGTCAGGGAATTCTCTCTGCCAATGGATTAGCAGACGGCGATCCTAAGGATGCAATCAACCTGAATAATTTAGACGACTGGTTGGAGTTTCATGCTGCGGAAATTGCCTGAACAAAAGGAAATTTTTATTTTCGGAAAGCCGGTCAAAATTGACCGGCTTTCTTCTTGTTACGAGGGTAGGAATGAACATCGAAGACTTATGGGATTGAGAACTTGCCAGCCATGAAGGCATAAACTAGACCATATCCTCATGGAAGAGATCATTATTAATTCTCAGGGAGAGACCCTTGATTACAAATTTCACGATCCGGGAAATCAGTCCCGGGATATTCTGATTATTGGACATGGCGTGACTGGTAATAAAGACCGACCCTTTGTGGTAGCCCTTGCGGAAGCGGTTGCAGCAGAGGGAATGGCCGTATTGCGTTTTTCCTTTTCTGGCAATGGATCTTCCGCAGGCGATTTTAGGAACTGTACTATTTCCAAAGAAGTTGAGGATTTAAAGATAGTGATCACGGCAGCTGTAACTAACGGATACCGCGTAACCTATGCCGGTCACAGTATGGGCGGAGCCGTAGGGGTGTTGGCTGCATCGAGTGACGACCGGATCAANCACCTNATCTCNCTGGCNGGCATGGTGAATACCAAGGATTTTTATGACCGCGAATTTGGTGAGGAGAAACCCGATGAGGGTTGTATGTGGGAGGAGCCAAGTTGTCCCTTATCCTCGGCTTACAAGAATGATATGTATGAGATCGGTTCGGTTGCTTCCAAAGCATCGGAGGTAAAGGTGCCATGGTTGCTGATTCATGGGGATGTGGACGATGTGGTACCGGTTGAGGATTCGCGGGAAATTTTTGCTCTCGCGAACGAACCGAAGAAAATTATTGAGATTCCCGGGGCCAACCATGTGTTCTCGGAAGCCGGATTGGAACCGATGAGTGAAGCGGTGATCGACTGGATTGGCGAAATCCTCCGTGGATAGACAAAAAGCTTGCGAAGAAGTGGTTGAATCTGGGCAAACCAACTCTTTCTCATGGATGAAGTAGATGTAGTCCTCATCGGGAGCGGGGTGATGTCCGCCAATCTGGGAGCCCTGCTCAAAAAACTGGACCCGGGGATGAGCATTGAACTTTATGAGGTGACCAAGGAGTTATCTCAGGAAAGTTCCAACGGATGGAATAACGCAGGGACCGGACATGCTGGAATCTGTGAAGTTGCCTACACACCGGATCGGGGAGAGGATGGAGAGATCAAAGTAGGCAAGGCGGTGGAGATTTTTGCTGAATTTGAGCAGACCAAACAGTTCTGGGCACACGCGGTACGGACGGGAATGATCGATGAACCCTCCGCGTTTATCAATCAGGTACCCCATATTAGTTTTGTCTATGGACAGGAACAGGTTGATTTTCTGAGGTCCCGATACAAGGGAATGAGCGAGCATCCATTTTTTGAAACCATGCAATATTCTGAGGATCCCGATCAGATACGGAAATGGGCCCCTCTTTTAATTGAGGGTAGGGAAGACCAGCCTGTTGCGGCTACCTTTATGGAAGCAGGTACGGATGTTAATTTTGGAGAAGTTTCCCGTAAATTAATTCATTGGCTGGGGGGACAGGAAGGGTGTTCCTTCCATGTGGAAACCCGTGTTACCGATCTTAACCGCTCAGCGGATGGCTGGAATGTCACGGTTAAAAATATCGCGGATGGAACGACCAAAGTAAAACGGTCGAAGTTTGTATTTATCGGAGCCGGAGGCGGATCGTTGCCCCTGCTACAAAAAGCGGGGGTGGATGAAATTCGCGGATATGGAGGTTTTCCGATTGGTGGACAATGGCTGATCTGTGAAAAGCCCGAGCTTGTGAAAAAGCATGATGCCAAAGTTTATGGATTATCTCCTGGAGCAGCCCCAACCATGGCGGTTCCGCATTTAGACAGTCGGATCCTGGAAGGAAAAAAAGCCCTACTTTTCGGCCCCTATGCCGCGTGGACGACAAAGTTTCTTCATCGGGGGGGCAGTTTTTTCGATCTTCCCGGATCGATCAAGTTTCATAACTGGCTCACTCTTCTTAAAGTAGGGATAAGCAACCTCCCCCTTGTCAGTTATCTGATTCAACAGGGGGTACAGAGCATGAATACTCGCCTAAACGAACTGCGTAATTTTTATCCGGAAGCGAAGGCGGAAGATTGGAAACTCATTGATGCGGGTATTCGCGTACAGGCAATTAAAAAGGAGGATGGCGATGCTGGAATTGTTCATTTTGGAACGGAAGTTGTGACCACAGAGGATAAAACTGTATCTGCTCTGCTAGGTGCTTCACCAGGTGCTTCAGTCTGTGTAAATATCGTTCTTGAAGTTGTTCAGAAATGTTTTCCGCAACTGTGTAAAAGTGAAAGGGTAAGTGCAAAACTTAAGGAAATGATTCCAACTTATGATCTAGATTTGGGAGTTATTTCAAGTACGGACGAAATCAAGCAGTTTCAGGAATGGCACGCCCGTGCTGAAGAGGAACTCGGATTGTATAAGTAAACATGATAATCAATTCCCCATTACATTTCTCTGCAAATTGGTTAGGAATGAGAGGTTGACAAGCAAGTAGCCTAAGGGCCGGGGTAAATGATCAAAGTGTGAGTTGCAAACTAAGTTCAGGGACAGGAAAAACTAGGTTGGATTTCTTTCCAATTCCTCGGATACATTCTTGATGGTAAATACTTGGTTTTTTTTGGAATCCACTACCACGACATGCCCATAGATTAGATCCGTGCAGAGTTCTTTAACAAACTCTGATTTTAAAGCTTCGTCTGGGCTCAAGTTTAAGTGGGTACCGAGTCGTTCTATTAAATTGTAAAACATGTTACCTAGTAAATATCGGGACGTCGGATTCTATTATGAAAATATTTTCAAATGAGTGGTCAAAATTTAAACACTAAGTTACGGGTAATTTGGAATTAGCCCATTAATTTGAATTTTTTACAATAAGGTCGCGTGCATTTTTGCAAATAGATGTGAATCGTCGAAGATCGGAGCGTCCCTTCTCAAGTTTGAAAAATAATGGTTCTTTCGCAAAAGGGTGAAATCAATCAGTTTACAGCATTAAGAAACTCCCGTATTTACATTTAGAATGATTCAAGAAGGAGTAAATTGTTCAGTCTGTCCAGTGGTGTTTGGGCAGTGACCGCCAGATCAATGAAGGTTATTCATAGGACCATTTCATAACCCAGGGGTCCTGAAATTTCTTCTGGGCTGATTTTAGTTTCTCTTTGTATGCCTCCAATTGATCTGAGAATTTTGGCTTGCCAGCAAGGTTGTTTGATTCCTCAGGGTCTTGATCGATTTTAAAAAATTCAAATTCCGGGCGGTGAATGTATTGGCGAACCGTTTTCTTCCCGTAAGGAGCGGACAGGGACTGCTGATATTGTGCTTGGAAACTGCTCGCTGCCCAGAGGTCGGAGGCAAAGGGGTAGGGAAGAGGGTGAGCTATGTTCCAAATGAGCTTAAACTTCTTGTCCCGGAAAACACGCATGGGGTAGTACATTTGAATTTCATGAAAGGTGTGCGAGGCGAAAATACTGTCCCAATGGGAAGCCATTGGCTCACCCAGAACTGGCAGCCAAGATTTTCCATGATAGGAAGATAACTTTGCGGAGACACCTCGGTTGTCCTTGGGACCAGTGGTTTGGGGGGCGGGGAATGCTTTGCCAGGGTCTTCCCACTGGAGGGGTCGATTGCGTTGGGTGTCGAGAGCTCCCGCAAAATCAAGCAGAGTGGGGGTAATATCAATATGGCTGATCATTGCTTGGTGTCGAATGCCACGCTTTTTCTCGTAAGGATTGCGTACGACAAAGGGAACCCGGAGACCGCCTTCATATACGGTTGTCTTGCCACCAGCAAAGGCCATACCGTGATCTGAGGTAAATACGATGAGGGTTTTGTCGTAGAGTCCGGCATCCTTGAGTATTTCGACCAATTTTGCAACTCCCTGGTCGATGCGAGAAACGCTTTGGTAATACTGTGCGAGTTCTTCGCGGGTTTCCGGAGTGTCCGGAAGGAAACTGGGAATGGGTACTTGCTTGGGTTGGTAAAAAACTTCGTTCACTCCGTCGTGAGGTTTGCGATCCTGTTTGTTGCCGAACATATCGGGCTTGAGCTTCAACTTGGAATTGCGGTCAATTCCTCCTCCTCTGTGCGGGTCAGAAGTCGCAAAATAAAGAAAAAAGGGTTTTTCGTTTTCGGCGGTTATAAACTCCTTGGCTTGATTTGCCATTTGAACGGCATTACGGGGATTTCCCTTAATATATTCATCAAAGCGAAAGACCTCTTCTGGCGAGACATGATATTTTCCAATCTGTCCACTACGATAGCCAGCTTTTGAGAGATTGCGGGGCAGGGATAATCCGATCACATTGAAGTAGCTGGAAAATTTATGAAAGGAATGCTGGTGCCCGTATTGACCATTGGCATGATTGTGTAGACCACTCAGGACGACGGATCGGCTTGCGGAACAACTGGCGGTTGTGGCAAAGGCATTAAGAAAAAGTGTGCCGTCCTTGGCGAGGGCATCGATGGCAGGAGTTTTTGCAACACGGTCACCGTAGCAGCCGAGGGTGGGGGATTCGTCATCGGTGATGAAAAAGATGATATTCTTTTCTGCTCCAGATAAAAAAGTGGCAGAAATAAACAAGGTGAGGAACTTTCCTGATAAAAATTTCATACAAATTTACCATTGATAATTCCCAAAGATGAGTCAAGCGACGGAGTGTGGGAATAATCAAATATTCTGGCTCGACCCGAACTGATTTTGCAGGCATTAAAAAATTATGTCTGAAATCAAATGTCGATGGGGAATTTTAGGATCTGCTGGAATTGCCCAGAAGAACTGGCAGTCTATTCGCAATGCAGAAAATGCTGAATTGGCGGCGGTGGCCAGCCGTGATCAAAGTAAGGCCCAAGATTTTATTGACCGATGCAGTGCGCAAGTGCCGCATAAAATTCAACCCGTTGCTTTAGGCAGTTACGAAGAACTTCTCGCCCGTGAGGATGTGGATGCTGTATATTTACCTTTGCCAACGGGGTTGCGACCAGAATGGGCAGTCAAGGTTGCGGCAGCAGGCAAGCATTTGCTCTGCGAAAAGCCTTGCGGAACGAATCTTGAACAGGTGGAAGAGATTATTTCTGCCTGTGACCGGTCCGGTGTGCAGTTTATGGACGGGGTAATGTTCATGCACAGCGAACGGTTGAATCGGCTTAGAGAAGTAATCGAAGATGGGTCGACGGTTGGAACCCTAAAACGGATCAATACCCAGTTCAGTTTTTGTGCTCCTGAAGATTTTCTTACCGAAAATATTCGAATGCACAGCGATCTTGAGCCCCACGGTTGTTTGGGTGACTTGGGCTGGTATACTCTGAGGTTTATTCTTTGGGCAATGAAGTACGAACAGCCCAAAGTAGTGACAGGACGTCTGTTGAATTCCTCTGGTCGGTCTGACAGTCCCAATCCAGTCCCCACCGAATTTTCCGGTGAAGTGTTGTTCGACGAAGTCTCCGCATCTTTCTATTGTTCATTCCTGACGGAACACCAACAGCTGGCTCACCTTAGCGGAAGTAAGGGGAACCTGCGGATCGATGACTTTGTGCTGCCATACTACGGTAACCGGATTGGGTTCCAGTCATCCAATGCGGAATTTGATTGTGATGTTTGTGACTTTCGCATGGAGCGTAAGGAAGCAGCCCATCAGGTGGATGAATATGCCAGTAGTCATATCAGTTCACAGGAAACTAATTTGTTCCGAAATTTTTCAAATCTTGTTCTTTCCGGAAAACCAGATGATCATTGGCCTAAAATTACCCTGCTTACCCAGAAATTAATGCTGGCCTGTATGGAGTCGGCCGAGAAGGGTGGTGTGGAGATTGAGATTTCCTGAACTTGTTCAGGATGCTTTCCAGCCACTGTCTACTGAAAGCATGGCACCGGTGACATAACTGGATGCGTCGGAGGCAAGAAAGATGGCGACTCCCTCAATTTCATGCCGTCCTCGGTGAGATCAAATTGATTTTTTCCCTTTACCAGGACCTTGCGAAGTTGAAGCCTGCCTTAGGTTGGGTTGATAAAGGTTGGACCGAGCGGACAGGAGATGGCGGCGGCAAGACCACGCAGGATCAAGAATTCAGTTTCAGAGATTTGCTGGTCATGTTCGGCGGTGGCCAAACAGGCAGTCAAAAAAGTGCGTTTGGCAGAGGCACTGAGTTTTTGCAGACGGGGTAAAGATTTTTCCAGTTCTTCAATGGTGCAGCTTTCAATCGTTGGAAGTTGAATCGTATTCTTGGGATTAAGCAGTTTGACTCCCCGATTAAAAGCATCTTCTGCATTCATTTGCTCTCCCCCGTAGTGAGCCAGCGCAGCAAGGAATACAGAGCAGGTACTCACCTGACCTGCAAGAGCCGATGAACCATGAGGGTTGTGACTAATGGATTTTTCTTCGAGGTTCAGGTGATTGAAAACTACTTTTTGGATACTCCATTCAAAAAGATCAATTTTTTGATCCATCGTAATCAGACCGTCGACCACAAGGGAAAACTGTTGAAGTTGGCGGGGGGAAAGTTCCCGCATGGGAGAGGCGCATTCCTCTATCAGAGCAAATTTTTCAACACAGGAAATCGAATGGCACTGGGAGAAAATTTTTAGGGTGAGGGAGTCCGTATCTTTCTCTAATTGATTATGGATTAGCTGAATTTGTTGATCGCGGATCCTGGAATCTGCAGGGTCGAGAAGGAGAGCAAAAACCACACACCTAGCCCCAAAAGGCTCTCTNCATAAATTNAGCAGAGGAGAAGGAATCCGGTCAATTAGGGCCCTTGCCTGATCAATCGTATCAGATTTTGGACCTTCGAGGATATNATGGAAGCTTTTGGTTTCTAGAGCATCTGTCTGGGGNACTGNAGGCTTCGAAGATGATTGGCTGGCTTTGGATAGTCCGGCGAAACCCGCAGTATTTTCTGACTGCAAATCGATTTGCTCAGAAATCTGATCAGTCTCAGGAAAGGTTTCATTCCAACTCGGCTCTATCTTGCGAATCCGTTTTTCCAGAGGTGGATGTGTGGCAAAGATACTGCCAAGGGCTGAACCAAAAAACATATGAGAAAAATCACCGGCTGTTGAGGTTTCCAGTTTTGAACCAGCTGAGTAGCCACCAATCCGTTTTAAAGCACCACTTATTCCATCCGGATTACGGGTGAACTGCACGGCGGATGCATCTGCGAGAAACTCTCTCTGCCGGCTAACAGCAGCCCGGATTAAGGATCCAAAAAAACCTCCAATTAATCCGATAATTAAAAGAACTACGCCAAGGGCAAGGAGAGCGGCTGTTCCATCCTCTTTTTTTCTTCTTCTCCCACCCGAGAGCAAGCCCACCCGCAGGAGAACTTCCCCAATTCTTGAAAGACAGACAATGCCAAAGATGAGACCAGTCAGTTTTATGTTCAAGCGCATATCCCCGTTGAGAATATGACTAAATTCGTGAGCCACCACGCCCTGCAGTTGCTCCCGGTTCAACTTTTCAGCACAACCCCTGGTAATACCGACGACTGCATTGCTAGGGGAGTAGCCGGCGGCAAAGGCATTGATTCCCTTTTCCTCCATTAGATAAACGGGAGGNACGGGAGTTCCTGAGGCTATAGCCATCTCTTCAACCACATTAAGAATTCTACGCTCTTGAGGATNGCTTGTATTGGGACAGAGCAGATGACCGCCCAAAGATTCGGCCACCGCCGTCCCTCCAGCAGATAGGGATAAAATCCGTCCAAGACTGGCAAGGGCAACCACCCCGATGGTACCAGCTCCAGTTAGCCAAAAAAGTTCCCAACTGGGACCCGAGAAGTAGCTCAGAGCAAGAAAGACCGATAAAGCGATGCCCATGACTGCCAAGCAAAAAAGCAAAACAAGCCACTTGGAACGCTTACGAGCCTGATCCTGCTCTGCAAAAAAGTCCATCAGGGAACTCGGCTGACGACCAAGGGTTGTTAAAACTGCACTTTAGGAGCTTCTTTAATTTTCTCACTCTCGAATTCGAGGAGAGTGGCATCTTGTCCATGGCCAAACATTCCGGCAACAATCACGGGTGGAAAAGTTTGTTTATAAGTATTGTAGCTCGTGACGGCGTCGTTGAAAGCCTGGCGGGAAAAAGCGACCTTGTTTTCGGTACTACTCAGTTCTTCTTGAAGATTGGCCATGTTTTGATTGGCTTTGAGATCGGGGTAGCTTTCTGAAAGGGCAAATATTTTACCCAGAGCTCCACCAAGTAGACCTTCGGCTCCTGCTAATCCGGCCATGGCTCCTGCGTCACCTGGGTTTTGGGAGGCTGCTTGTAGGCTACTTTGTGCTTGGTTACGTGCCTGAATGACCGCTTCCAAAGTGTCTTTCTCGTGGGCCATGTATCCCTTGACGGTTTCAATAAGATTGGGAATAAGATCGTAGCGTCTTTGCAATTGCACCTCGATTTGGGAGAATGCATTTTCAAAACGGTTTTTGAGGGTCACCAGTTTGTTGTAAATTCCAATGACTGTAAAAAGGATAACCAAAGAAATTACACCAAGAACAATAAGAGTGATGATAGTAGAGCTCATATAATTGATAGTTTATTTATTTACTATATAAGATGAAAGAATCTCGTTTTAATAGCAAGAATCAACAGGTTTCACTGCTTAAATACGCAAAAAATATATCATAATTACATCCTTTTCCGTTGATGAAGATCTAGTAACAGCAATAGATTGGTCGAGATGCCAAAACCTCTCTTTTTAAGTCTACTTAGCTGCTTTTTTTGCCTGCAGATAATGCCTGCAACTTTTGCCAGGCCCAATGTAATTTTGGTGTATACAGACGATCAGGGAAGTGTTGATGCAGGTTGTTATGGTGCAGAGGATTTGCACACACCCACCATAGATCGCTTAGCAGAGACAGGTATTCGGTTTACCGATATGTACTCTCCTTCAGCAATTTGCTCGGCTTCTCGGGCCGGTCTGCTTACTGGTAGAATCCCTGCTCGAGCAGGCGTTCCTGGTAATGTGAGTTCCTCGAAAGGAAGCCCCGGGATGCCAACCTCAGAGGTTACTTTGGCTGAGTTGTTTAAGGAAAACCAATACACCACTGGGCACATCGGAAAGTGGCACCTAGGGTATACGCCTGAGACGATGCCGAATGAGCAGGGGTTTGATTATTCATTCGGACATATGGGAGGCTGTATTGATAATTACAGCCATTTTTTTTACTGGGTAGGACCGAACCGTCATGACCTTTGGAAGCAAGGAAAGGAGATTTGGAGAGACGGGAAATATTTTGGGGATCTAATGGTCTCGGAATGCAATTCCTTTATTTCAAGAAACAAATCTCAACCCTTTTTTATTTATTGGGCGATCAACTGGCCACATTATCCTCTGCAAGCAACAAACAAGTGGAGGGATGTATACAAAGACTTAGCTCATCCCCGAGATAAGTATGCTGCTTTCGTAAGCACCACGGATGAACTGGTTGGCCGGGTCCTCAGTCATTTGGAAAAGGAAGAATTGCGGGAAAATACCATCTTCATTTTTCAGTCGGATCACGGGCATAGTGTAGAAGAGCGGACTTTTGGTGGCGGTGGAAGTGCCGGTCCCTACCGTGGGCATAAAGGAAATCTTTTTGAGGGAGGGATCCGGGTGCCCTCGGTTGTTTCCTGGCCTGCCAAAATTCCCCAAGGGGAAGTGAGGTCGCAGTTCGTTACCGGAACCGACTGGTGGCCCACCCTGGCAGAATGGACGGGAGCTGTAATTCCAAAAGGACATAAGCTTGACGGTAAGTCCATGGCTGGATTGGTAGCGGACGGAAAATT
>NHCX01000097.1 GCA_002168015.1 Verrucomicrobia bacterium TMED44 | reverse complement strand
TTAAATAAATCACTCAATCTTTTTGTTTCGTTAAGAAACCGAAGAAAAAAACTAAGTAAACCACTCAAGGCAGTGGTCCAAGTTCCAAGAATCCTTCCTCGGATAGTTAAAATTGAAACGCCTGGATCCAAGGTCGACACTTTCGTTTTCCTCAGTGATGTAGTCAGGCATTTTGTCTCGGATCTCTTTCCCGGTCATGAATCGCTGGGAGCCTGGGCTTTTCGAATCACGCGTAACAGCCATTTGTATGTGGATGAAGAAGAGGTCGAAAATCTACTGCTCAGTATCGAGGATGAGCTCCACAATTTAAGAAGAGGTGCAGCCGTGAGGCTGGAAATTGATGATTCTATCTCCGATGGCGTACTTACTTACCTTCTGGATTCCTTAAATCTTGCCGAAAAGGATGTATTGAAAATCAATGGGCCTATTAATCTTTTTCGATTAATGAAGTTACCAGAGTTGATAGATCGAGATGACCTGAAATTTCCTAGCTTTGAAGCTAAAGTACCCAACAGGCTTAGTGTGAAAGAGAACTTGTTTGATCAAATTTCAATTAAGGACCATCTTCTCCATCATCCTTACGACTCTTTCAATCCAATAGTCGATTTACTCAAGCAAGCCGCAATTGATCCAGAAGTCTTTGCGATCAAGCTTACCATTTACCGAACCAGCGGTGACTCACCTATCATTAAGGCCTTAATGGATGCGGCCCAAAATGGGAAACAGGTAACTGCAATGGTTGAACTGAAGGCCCGTTTTGACGAAGAGGCAAATGTTCAGTGGTCCCGACAAATGGAGGAAGTGGGTGTGCATGTGGTTTATGGGCTTGCAGGTCTAAAAACTCACTGTAAATGCTGCCTGATTGTTAGAAGGGAGGGGAAGAAACTTCGAAGATATGCTCATCTTGGAACTGGTAACTATAACCCAAGTACCGCCAAAACCTACACCGATTACAGCCTTTTTACAGCGAAAGCTGCCTTCACATCAGATATGGCAAACCTTTTTAACACATTGACGGGATATACCCGCAAACCTGTCTTCAAGAAACTCCTCGTGGCCCCCTTCAATTTACATGAATCTATGATGCATAAAATAGAGAATGAAGCCAAGAGTGCCCGATCTGGCAAAGATGCCAAAATCATAATCAAAGTAAATAGCTTGATTGACCCAGAGATCATACAATCACTCTACCATGCATCGCAAGCAGGTGTTCAAGTGGATCTAATTGTAAGAGGCATCTGTGGACTCGTTCCAGGGTTGTCAGGTTTAAGCCAAAATATCCGGGTTAGAAGTCTACTCGGCAGATTTTTGGAACACAGTCGGGTTTATTATTTCAAAAATTCCCCTCAAGGGGAATCAATCTACTTAGGAAGTCCGGACTGGATGCCAAGAAATTTTTTCCGCAGAGTGGAGGTAGTTTTTCCCGTAGAAGAACAGTCTATGGAAAAAGAAATATTGAAGACCATGGAAAATTTCTTCCGTGATAACACTTTTGCATGCGAACTAAAAAAGAATGGTAATTATGCTTCGGTTCCAAAGAGAAGAAGCCCTGCCTTTTCGGTCCAAGAGCATTTGATTTCCTTAACTGAAAAAAAAGCTATTGATAATAGGCAAGGGCTCAGATCAGGAGGAACCACGAGAAAACCCAAGAATCAAAGCAAAACTGACTAGGAAAACACCCAACCCCAGAATAGGATCTTTGGACAGGCAGATGAAGAGTCCTAGTACCAAGAGAATCGGAGCCAGAGGTCTTTTCCAATCGAATTTCATAATACAATGTTAATTCAATCGAAAAGGGATTTGCAGTTCTGATTCCAACTTGCCTCCAGGTGGAATTCCCACATCAGATACCAAATTTGCAGCGGCAAGCACGAGACGGTCTAAATCTTTATTGCCAGAAGATTTTGAAATGCGTTTTCCAAAAAGACGCCCATTCGATGAAATTTTAAAACTCAAGCATGCCTCCCCTCCATTAATGATAGATGAAGCACCAAGCTTAGATTTCCAAGCCCTTTCTAATTTAGATTTAACGGAAGCGAGATAGGCATTTAAAACAGATGCTGGCACATTGGAAGAAGAGGTGCTTAGACTGCTTGAAAGTTTTATTGGAGAAAGCTTAAAGCGGTTTGGATCTATTTGTACAATTGGTTTTGCAACAGGAGGACGGGGAGCAGGTTTTGGTGAAGTAATCTTATTATTCTTTTGAAAATCCTGGAATGACACTACTTTTGGCGGGGAAGGAGGTGCTTTGGGTTTTGATTTGGGAAAAGTCTTGGGTTTCGTAACTGAAGGAGTGATTTTAGGTTTGGGTAGGACCGGGGGAGTTTTCGGTTGAACAGGAGGTGGAGGCTTAGGTTTTACCTGAACTACTGGTTTCGGCGGGGAGGGACTTGGTGGGGGAGGACTTGGCAAAGAGGGTTGTGGGACCAGTGGTTGTTCGCTCGACATAGCTAACTCAAATACATGAATCTCCTCTGTTTCATCTTCGCAACTGGGTAATAGTCCGACCGCGAATAAAAAACAGGCACCCAAAAAGTGTAGAAATAAAGAGTAACGAAAAATTCTTTTTTCTCTTCGATTAAAACCAAACATTTAAATATCCCATACTTTTTCCTACCACCAATTGTGAATAACTTAGCCGAAATTATTTCACAAATCAACCCCCAATAGAAATTATAAACTTAGAAATCGTATCGCTGTAGAGATCTCCTCCAACTTCCATCAGATTATTATGCTCAGCATTGTCGACTTTAAGAAATGTTCGAGGTTCAGGTAATTCAGAGAAAATTTGCTTGCCTTGCCGAAAGGGTACAACTTCATCTAACGTACCATGGATGACGAGAGATGGACAGGTTACCTGATTTGTATGTTCTATATTTCTGAAACGGTCCCAAGGCAGTATCGTAATTCCTGTAACTGATCGAAATGCAGACAGAAAGGGAGTCTCAAGAATTATTCCTCCAATTTTTTTATTTGCAGCAAGAAAAAGAGACGGTCCGGTACCTAAAGATCTACCCCAAAGGATTATTTCAGAAGGATTTCGACCAAAATCTTCAACAACTTTTTGGTAAACTGCCTCCATGGCATTGTAGCATCCATTCTCGCTTGAGCTACCATCACTCAATCCGTATCCCGGATAATCATACGCAATGATTTCCGTGGAACCTGATGCCCAGTAATTGAGAAAAGATTTCAGGTTCCCTAAATCTTCTCCATTTCCGTGACTAAAAATGATTGTCCGTTTTGGATCATCAAGATTTCCATAGCGCATACAAGCGATATTATGATCACTATCCAGGGGAATAAAAAAACTTACGTCCCCTTGAGAATATGTGCTATTTGAAGGTGCGGGAAAAACTAGTCGATCTCCATAAAACCAAGTTAAGATGGCTAAAATCAGATAAACGGTGAATAATAAAACAAAAAGACGGGTCCATGGGATTGTAAAAAAGTTCTCCATTTTTCTACTTGTGGCAAAGAATTATGTAATCGCAAGAAACTAAGATCTTAACTACAAGTATGGAATGAAAATTTGTTGTATAGGTGCAGGATATGTCGGTGGGCCAACGATGGCTATGATTGCCTCCAAATGCCCTGATATTCAGGTTGCCGTTGTCGATATTAACCAAGCCAGAATAGATGCCTGGAATTCGGATCATTTGCCCATCTATGAGCCTGGACTTGACGAAATTGTTTCTAATGCAAGAGGTCAAAACCTTTTATTCTCAACTGATGTAGACCGTTACATTAAGGAATCCGAAGTCATTTTCATAAGTGTTAATACTCCGACAAAGGAATATGGATCAGGGCTTGGGCAAGCCGCAGATCTGCGATATGTGGAAGCCTGCGCAAGGCGGATTGCGGAGATTTCAGAAAGTTCAAAAGTAATCGTTGAAAAATCAACTGTGCCGGTAAGGACGGCAGAAATGGTAAGAACCATCCTAGAGTCTACGAATAAAGGTGTTCCCCACTATGTGGTCTCTAACCCCGAGTTTCTTGCAGAAGGCACGGCGGTTGAGGATTTACTTAAACCAGACAGGGTACTGATTGGGGGGGATTCAACACCCGGCGGGCAAGAAGCGGTTAAAAAGATCGTTGGGATTTATGAAAACTGGATAAATAAAGAACGCATCATTACCACAAACCTTTGGTCATCTGAATTATCAAAATTAACCGCCAATGCTTTTTTGGCCCAGAGAATTTCAAGTATTAATGCGATTTCAGCCCTCTGCGAAGAAACGGAGGCCAAGGTGGACGAAGTGGCAAGAGCCATAGGAGCAGACTCCAGAATTGGTCCAAAATTCCTGAAGAGTTCAATAGGTTTTGGTGGGTCGTGCTTTCAAAAGGATATCCTCAATCTCTGCTACCTTTGCCGATACTTCCGTTTGCCTGAAGTGGCAGAATACTGGGATCAGGTAATTCGCATGAATGAATATCAGAAAGAAAGATTCGTCAGAAGAATTCTGGATTCTATGTTTAATACTGTTTCAGGGAAGAAAATTGCAATTCTTGGCTATGCTTTTAAAAAGGACACGAACGATGCTAGGGAATCTCCTGCTATTGGTATTTGTAAAAGATTACTCGAAGAAAAAGCACATCTTGCCATCTACGACCCAAAAGTTTCAAAAAAAACAATTCTGAACACTTTAGGTCTCACTGAAATTCAAGCAGATTCAGTTGAATTCTGTGGAAGTGCAAAAGCCGCCTGTCATCAGTCCCATTGCATTGCCATCCTTACTGAATGGGACGAGTTTAAAGATCTAGATTATAAAGATATTTATATGAATATGGTAAAGCCTGCCACATTGTTTGATGGGCGAAACATACTCGACATTGATTCGATCCGTACGATTGGATTCAATGCCAAAGGGATCGGAGTGGGCTGAACGGGGAATTAAAGTGCTGGCTTCCTCGCTGGGCGCGATATCTGTTTTCTTGCTTTGTCTAATACTCCATTAAGGAACTTACCGGATTTCTCGGAAGAAAATTCTTTTCCAATTTCAAGGGCTTCATTTATAGCCACCACTGGAGGAACATCCAATCTGTACTTGATCTCAAAAAGAGATAGACGAAGCAGAGCTAAATCCGCCTTGGCCACTCTTGAAAAGTCCCAATTTGTGACAAGTTCCTTGATGATAGAGTCCAAAATTTCTATCTTCTTAACAACGCCATCGATCAGTTCAATTGCATAAGAAAAATAATCTTCTTTTTTTCCCAATTTTTTCAAGAAATCATCTAGATCTCGACTGAGATCATCTGTCGGGTTCATTTCCCATTGAAAAAGAAAACGAAAAGCAGCACAACGGTTTTGCCGGCGATCGCTCCATGTAGGATTAATTATGAGATCTTCGTCCATTTCTTTCGTAATTGAGCCATTTGGAGAGCCGCTTTCGCAAATTCAAAGCCCCGATCGATCTGCCCAGTAATTCTTTCTTCAGCAGATTGAAGATCATCGGTCACCACAATTCCATTGATGATGGGTACATGATAATGAAAAGAAAGATCTTGCAATGCATGAGCAGTCGCTTCCGCTACTAAATGGTGATGGGAAGTCGAACCTTTAATGACCACACCTAATGCAACCATACAATCAAAACTTTTATTTTGTAAAATAAGATCTATACAACTGGGAATCTCATTTGATCCAGGAACCCGCTCAATTAAAAGATCGGTCACTTTGGGTTCTCCNTCAAGCTGGTCTCNAANACGTCGGAGAAGTGCATCGGTTAAAGTTGGGTTGAAAGTCGCACAGACCACTCCAATCTTCAGTTCAGTCAAATTAATATCCGGGTAATGAGGTTGGTCTGTGCTCATTTCTTTNTAACTGAAGATACTCTTTTTATAATCTCGAGGCCATACCCTTCGAGTCCAATCACTCTTCGCTGGTCTCTCGTAAGTAAAATGAGCTTACTTATTCCAAGAGCAGCCAGGACTTGTGCCCCAATCCCATAATCCCTAAAATCCATAACCGCAGAACCTGCTTCTTTTATTTTACCATCCCTAGCCGATGTATTATCATTACGACGCGGTTCAAGATAAAGCAATGCTCCGCATCCATGTGATACAATAGCACGTAAAGAGTTTTCCACTGAGTTGCTGGACGACTCCTTACCTGCAAAGCCTAATACATCTGAAAGAATATTTGCAGTTTGAACTCGAACCATAGGAGACTTTCGATTTGTCCACTTACCATAACTCANGGCATAGTGAACACGATCATCGAGGACACTTTTAAAGGTGTGCAATCGAAACGCCCCTAATGAATGAGTAAATTCTGTCATTGAAATTTCTATGACTAATTTCTCCCGTTTATGGCGATATTCAATGAGAGATGCTATAGACAGTAGCTTCATTCCCCATTTTTTCTTAAGCTTTTTTAAATCAGGCAGACGAGCCATGGTACCATCCGCTTTCAAAATTTCACAAATGACACCACTCGGGTGTAATCCCGCTAGAGTAGCCAAGTCAACCGCAGCCTCCGTATGTCCTGCTCTTTCAAGAACACCGCCAGGTCTTGCCCTGAGGGGGAAAACATGACCGGGTTGCACGAGATCTTCGGGCGTAGATGTTGGGGAAGATAAAATCTGAATCGTACTGGATCTGTCAAAAGCACTGATACCTGTTGTAATTCCATCTGCGGCATCAACAGAGACAGTAAAGTCAGTCTTTTGCGCTTCTCTATTGTGAGGCACCATACTGGAAATGCCCAATCGACCCAATTGGTTTGGTAATAACGGTGCACAAATCAACCCTCTTCCATGAAGGATCATATGGTTAATCGCTTCCGGAGTAACCTTAGATGCGGCCATAACTAAATCACCTTCATTTTCTCTGGCTTCATCATCTGTCACGATAACCATCTTACCCTTGGCGATGTCTTTGAGGACAGCATCAACTGGGTCAAAGGGAGATTGTGAAATTCTAGGCATAAAGAAACCCAAGCATAAACAAAGGATGCAAAGCCTCAATTCTATTCGAAATCAATAATCGACTTAATGCAGCTTATTTTCTTCAAGAAAAGTCATAAATCCTTCCTCATCTAGAATTTTGACCTCTAGCTTCTTTGCTTTGTCCAGCTTAGAACCTGCACCCGGACCGGCTATAACAAAACTTGTTTTCTTACTTACACTGGAAGATACCCTACCACCCAAATTCTCAATTTCGCTTACAGCTCCTTGCCGGCTAAATCTTTCCAAAGATCCGGTCAGGACGAAAGTCTTGTCTTTCCATGGATGAAAGGAACTATTTTCAGAATCTTCCCTCAGGGCAACCCCCAGTCCTTCAAGAGATTCCAAGAGTGAAAAATGATCGGGGTTCTTAAAATACAGAATAAGGCTCTCTGCCATGATTGTTCCAACCCCTTCAATATCCGTAAAATCCTCAACCGATGCAGTAGCTAAGGCTCGCCAATTTGAAAAGCTTCGAGCCAAATCTTTGGATGCACTGGTCCCAATATGCTTGATCCCCAATCCGCAAAGTATCCTCCAGAACTCCTGTGATTTACTTCTTTCGATGGCATCGATTAAATTCGTGGCTGATTTTTCTGCAAAACCCTCAAGTTCTAAAACTTGCCCTGGCTCCAAGCGGTACAAGTCATCTAATCGGCCGACCAAATTTGAATCCACCAGTTGGGCAACCACAGCTTCACCCAAGTTTTCAATATCCAAACATCCACGGCTGGCAAAATACTCGATTCTGCCTTTNAGTTGGTCAGAGCAATTGTAATTCGAACAACGCCACACGGCTTCGCCTTCCACACGAACCAATAAACTAGTACAAGTTGAACAATGAGTCGGGAATTTGAATTCTTCAAGCTCAGCGGTTCGCTTTTCTTTAACAACTTCAATCACTTGAGGGATTATTTCTCCGGCTTTTTCGACCATAACCTGATCACCAATCCGAATATCTTTGCGGCGAATTTCATCCGCATTGTGCAAACTTGCTCGGGACACCAAAGTGCCAGCTAACTGGACTGGCTCCAGGCAGGCAACAGGAGTAACTGCACCTGTTCGACCAACCTGCATAATTATATCTAGTAGCTTGGTAGTCTGTCTTTCCGATTCAAATTTATAAGCAATCGCCCAGCGGGGTGCTTTGGCGGTGTGACCTGCAATTTGCTGTTTTTGCCTTGAATCCAGTTTGATCNCCGCACCATCCGTTGGATAAGCGTAGCCATGGCGCAATTTTTCAAGTTCACATATTCCTTTCCAGGCTGAATCAGCAGAATCTACAAAGTGCACGAATTCCACAGTTGGAAAGCTCCAGGCTTTTAAGGCTCCATGCAATTCNCTTTGGCTGGAAAAGAAATTATTTGGTTCACAAGCCCCCATTCCATANAGAACAACTTTGAGCTGCCTTCGCTTTGCTTCTTTTGGATCCAGCAATTTAACAGTTCCTGCCGCAAGATTACGAGGGTTTGCATATAGGGCTAACCCCTCTTTTTCTCTACCTGCATTAATCCTCAGGAACTCATCATGTTCCATATAAATCTCTCCGCGAACTTCTATGAAATCGGGAATATTAAGNGCTGAAATAGCTCGGGGTAATTCCTTTAAGTGAAGCAGGTTTTGGGTGATAATATCACCCTCAATTCCATTTCCTCTAGTAACGGCAGACTCAAGTTCTCCCGCTCGGTAAGTCAGGGAAACCGCTACTCCATCAATCTTGGGTTCCACTACATAATTTAAATCTTCTTCACCAAAAATCTTTTTAAGTCGTTTATCAAACTCAAAAAATTCATTCTGGTCATAAGTATTGTCCAAGCTAAGCATTGCTTCCGCATGTGTATGAGAATCAAATTCATCAAGTCTGTCATCTCCCACATTAACCTGGAGTTTCCTTTGGTCAGCATAGGCATCCAAGTTGCTAGATGTAAACAAATCAAGTTGATCAACCCCCGAACCAAGACTTTCAAGATCCCGTTTCAGTCGATCATATTCCTGATCAGAAACTTCCGGATTGGCTTGCCTGTAGTACAATTCGTCATGCCGAAGAATTTCCTTCCTCAGCAATTTAATTCTCTCTTCTTTTTGGCTAGATGAATCTTCGCTCATGGCAAAGACAGATTTTTGCAAGCCTTGGACATCCGTGCCAAAGCTTCGGCTAAAAGTTTTCTCGAACATCCTAAATTAAGACGAAGAAAACCAGGCGCATCAAAATCCGCTCCATCTGACAATCCCACACCATTTTCTTCAAAAAATTTGTGCGGACGATCAACAGGTAAATTAGTCGCGTCTATCCATAGGAGATAAGTGGCTTCCGGGGAGTAGGGGACTAAACCTTCCATTTGATTTAATGCCGACATAGCCATTTCTCTATTACCCTGAAGATATTTAATAAGACTAAAACGCCATGCCTCCCCATCACGATACGCTGCTTCTGCAAGCAAAAAGCCCAGAGCGGGTGGGTCTGGGACAATCCCCCGCATTGCTTTTTTGAATTTAGCACGCAACCCGGGATTGGATATAACTGCAAATGAACACCCGAAGCCTGCAATATTAAATGTTTTGCTGGGTGCCATCAAAGTAATGGTTTTTTCCGCAATTCGATGATCAAGCGAAGCTGGCGGAATATGCTGCAACTCATCATCCAAGATTAAATCGCAATGAATTTCATCCGAACAAAGATACAAATCTCTCTCGACTACCCATTGTATTAATAAGTTTAATTCTTCCTTATTGAATAGAGTACCAACGGGGTTATGTGGATGGCACAGCATGAATAAATCACCAGGTTGGGTCTTTAATTCTGAAAGGGATCGAAAATCAATGGTAAAACGCCCATTATCAAGGGTCAGGGGAACTTTTGCTAAGGGTAGGTCAAAATTGGCCGAGGCCGTCAAAAAGGGAGGATAAATGGGCGTTTGAATGATAGCCTTAGATGCTTCCCCTGTTAGTGCACGGCAGGTTACATTGAGGGCACATACCATGCCGGGTAGCCAAACAATCCAATTCGGATCGATTGTCCAATTATACAATTCTGAGGTTCTGGAAACAATAATTTCGAACAGACCAGAAGGTGGGTTTCCATATCCAAAATTTCCATGTTCCGAAGAATGACGGACTGTTTCTAAAACAGATTGCGGAGACTTAAAATCCATATCTGCCACCCATAATGGGATGACATCAGGATCATCGTATCTATCCCACTTTAGTGAACAACTACCTACACGATTGGGTGGATGGTCAAACTCAGGAAAAAATTTGTTCAAACGAAAACCACCAAATAAGATACGAAAATTATCTCCAGGAATATAAATATTTCAACCCGATAACATCAACTTCCCGGTCCAAGGAGTGAGAGTATCCGAGGGAAACTCCATGCACATCATTGATCCACCAAATTAAATCAATTCCAAGATCAAAATCAGTTTCTGAAAAATCTGACAAAAGCCCGAAAAACTTAGCACCTAGTGCGAGGGAAACTTCATCGGTAAAGAGGATTTCAGTTCCTGCTTGTAAATTCCATGAGAAACCATCGTCTGCGAGAGAAATACCAGAAGAGTCATCCAAGTAGCCAATTCCAATGCCCAAATAAGGTCTAAACATACCGTCCGCACCAGAAAAGTCATCCAAATGATAGATATAGTCTAAACCAAGATTCCAAATAGTTTCTTCGGATGCAGCACTATCGAGTTTGGCATAATCAAGAGTAAGGTGAAAATCAGCCTCATTGCTAGCTAGACTATTTGCAAATAGCGAGAGTCCCTCACCTTCAAATGTGGTTGTATCTCCAGCTTCAATAAAATCCAATCCAAACCCGAGATAGTAGTCTCCAAACTTGGACTTAGAAAATAAAAGAGATGCAGAAAAGTAAATAAAGAATAGAGAGAATATAAGGGATTTCATAGATAATCTTCAATCGTGACACCTTTGGTAAGTCAACTTTGAACTTTAGATNAAAGAAATAATTAGATCTTCAATCGTGGATGCTTCAAAGTCGTAGCAAAAACCAAGGANGCANAAATGATTAAACATGTGGAGACTAGTGATACNCCATCAAACCCGATAAATTCCTCGAGGAAATATCCCGCAAAGGGTGCGGTTGCTCCTCTNAGACCAGTCAGAGCCATATGAATACTCATATAGTCTTTCTCTCTCCCTCTCGGGGCTAGCTTCGTGACCCACAAAGTCCAGGCTAAGCTAGCACCTCCCATCCCAGCTCCTGCAAGGGCAGAGCCACACATCACCCCAGGCAGAGTATTGGAGTTGAAATAGATAATGATCGCAACCGTCATAAATAAATTTAAAAGAATCCTGAACTTCATAAAATGCATCCGATCAAATAATTTCCCCCAAATTGTCATACTAAGGGTTTTGGCGCCAAAAAATATCATGACTGTAACGATGGCAATTTCCTGATTACTAAGATTAAGTTGATTTTCCCTCGAAAGATACTCCACCCTGAGAGGAAAAGTCATAATTGCCCCAAATCCAAGAATCATCCAGGCAATTAAAATTCGCAGAAATAATCGGTCATCCAAAGGTACTCTTATAATATTCCTCAAGCTAGTTTGCTGACGGGTATCCGAAGCAATGGATANAGGCACCTTCATTCTCATAAGTGAAGCTGCAGATAATAGTGCCGCGATAGACATACCCCAAAGAACAACCTGAAAACTTGCATCGCTGGCATCCAGGTATGTTCCGAAAAAATAGGAGGAGATTAAACCACCTAAAGTACTGAAGATTAGATTAAATGCTAATTTTCGACCCCGTTCATTATTTTGATAAACCTCGGAATAAACTCTGATCATCAGACTTGGGACTTGAGATAAGCAAATTTGGGCAAGAACCAAAAGGACGGTAAATAAAATGAGTGAGCTTACAAAAGATGCAAAGAAAATAAAAGNTGCAGTAGCTATCATAAAAAAAGCACATTTTTTTGAATCTGAAAAAGGGTTCCGCGAGAAAAAGCCTAAAATAATTGGCGTCAAAATGAGTCCAAGTGAACCTCCTCCGGACAGAGCTCCCTTGTAAAAACTCGGAGCCTCCCAAAACCGAATAGCAATCAGTAATATAAAAACGCCAAAACCAGTCTCGAGTACTCCATGACCCAGTCCACGAAGTCCGTCATATCGAACGAAATTATTCTTCTTCAAAAAGATCCACCTAGGTGTAAAAAAGACTTTAGCAGAACTTTAGCTCAAACTGTTTTTCAGCTTTTTCGTCACCGATTAAAATAATTTCCCCATCTTTTAAAAACTCGTGTTCAGGAGATGGTGTAATGACTGTCGATCCTTCGCCCTTTATCGCAACAATGCTACAACCAGTTTTCTCACGGATTTTCGAGTCCTTTAACTTCTCCCCGATAAGGGATTCAGGAGTTTTTTGACTAAATACATCCAAACCTTCGGTGATCATAAGTATCTCAGCNCGATTCAGGAGATTAAAGATCGTGTTGGCNCCCATATGATCTTGAGACATCACAAAGTCAGCCCCTGCACGGTGAAGAGGTTCCACATTCCGGTGAAGAAATGCTCTTGTTATAATTTGGGCATCCGGACGAAGTTTGCGACAATAAATCGTAAGATAAATATTAGTCTCATCATCATGACTTGTAATCAATACTGCGGGAGCATTGCTAATGCCCGCTCTTTCCAGAATAGCTTTATTGGAAGCATCACCCACAATCGAATTTTGAACCATCGCAGCCTTGGTCTCATCCGTCTCAATAACGCGGTACGCAACCTTCATTTCTTCCAAGCTGCTTGCGGCTTCTCGACCAACTCGGCCGGCACCAATAATTATAACAGGGGCATGATTTCGAGAATATTTCCCAAAGTGTTGATCATATTTTTCAAAATGTGAGTCCATACCAGCTAAGAGAAGAACGGTGTGATTATTCAGCAATGCCTCGGGTTCAGGCAGTTGGAAATGCCCTCTTTCCCACATTCCCACAACATTGACTCCCAAATCTTCTCTAAGATTTGTGTCTCTGAGGCACTGTCCAACAAGGGGGGTGCCATGAATGGTGGCTTCTGCGATTTGTACCTCATCAAACGAGCCTATCAAATGAGTGCTTCGGTCTGTGCAACTGATACGCCGAGCGAGGAAGGCACCCATTTGTTTTGAGACTTTGACGACATGATTTGCCCCAGCCAAAGATAAAATCTCTTCTGATGTGATACGGTTGCAAGTAGAGGTAATTACACACTGAGGAGAAGCTTCACGGGCACGAAAAGCAATATTCACATTACGAATGTCATCATCTGTAGCCACAACCATAGCTGAATGTTCAATCCCGGCATCTTCAAATGTTTTGGTCTCATCGAGTTTCCCAAGCATCACTGGAATTTGCATATCATGAAGACGAAGAGCTTCTTTCATATGCTCAACTATAAGAATGAACGGATATCCAAATTGAGTTAATTTATCCATCAGGTCATGACTAATTGTATCGTAATGAGTAAGAATAAGATGTTTTTGCTCCGATCCTTCGAACTTTCTAGGGACACGAGCACCCGTTTGGTATTCCATAAAAGGCTTGTAAAGAAATTCCATAAAAACAAAGGGAAGTACAATAAAGAGGTAAAAAACACCGGTAAACATTACCACCATGGAAAACAAGCGACCATCATTCCCGGAAAAGGTTATATCACCATAGCCTAAGGTGGACATAGTCGTAAGAACCCAGTAAAAGGACTCAACCCAGCCTATATACTCAGATCGTTCGGCAGACATCAGGTGCCTGTAAATATTCATATAAATCAATACAAAAAGGCATAAAACGATGGCAAACCGAAGAAAACGAAATGCATTGATCCGTTTCTTTCGCTGATGAAAAACAGATGGGATGGATTTGATAACTTCTTTCACGAAAAATTATTCGACTACATTTAAAATTTGGTATGGGTGAGGTTGAATATTCGCCATGGTGTGAAAACTCTTGCAAGGCGAAATATGCTTTCTAGTTGATTCAAAACGAGTTTATCATGATCTTAATTCAGTGTTTTTACCATTCAAAAAAGTATTCCATTTCATCCTAATCGTAGGAGGGCTTCAGATTATACATGCTGGGACCGAAAACCGGTTAGTCACTCACTCTGTCCCAGCTTCATTATCAAAGCATGCGGTTAGCTCTGACTGGCCTAGATTTAATGGCCCATATGATGATGCTACAGTAAGGGAATCAAAACTTGCATTAGAAAAAGACGGCTTCAATTTCAAAAAAATTTGGGAACTTTCTAAAGGGGAGGGCTATTCTTCTCCTGCCATTACAAAGGAACAAATCGTTTTGTTTCATTTGCAGGACGGGCATGAAATCATTGAAGCTCGCGAATCAGAATCTGGAAAGAAAATATGGACATATAAATATCCTGCAGAATACCGTGATCGCTATGGTTATTCAAATGGTCCGCGGTCAAGTCCGGTTATTTGGAAAAACCGAGTATTTGCCCACGGGGTGACCGCATGGCTAACCTGCCTCGATTTAAAGACCGGGAATTTAATTTGGAAAAGAAACTTAAAAAAAGAGTACCAAATCCCTGACTATTTTTTTGGTAAAGGTTCAAATCCAATTGTCACCGGAAACTCTCTTATTCTTAATGTCGGAGGAAAAGAAGATCATTGCGTAGTCGCATTTGATTTAAATTCAGGTGCAACCAAGTGGATTACGCGAGATGAATGGGGAGCAAGTTATTCCTCACCCGTAAACACCCAAATACATGGAAAAAATGTCTGCCTTGTTCTCACNGGNGGGGAAAGTCGTCCGCCCACAGGNGGTCTGCTAGTAATCGATCCAGAAAATGGCGAAAAACTATCCCGGTTTCCGTGGCGCTCATCCACATATGAATCCGCCAATGCAGTCCCGCCTGTCCCCATTGGTAATAACCGAGTTTTTCTCAGTGAATGTTACGAGAAGGGTGGGGTTATGTTAAGTTTTGATTCCACTTTTAAACCCAAGATCTTATGGCATAAGCCTGAATTGAACATTCACTGGATGACCCCAATCATGGTGAATGAGCATTTGTATGGAGTCGCAGGAAGACATCAAAGGGGAGCGGAAGTTTTTTGCGTAAAAGCCGACTCTGGGGAAATTAAGTGGAAAAAACGAATTATATGGCAGACCCATTTTATGAATAGAAACCTGAATTTGGAATTTTTCAGGGGGTCTCTCCTACATTGTAAAAGTTATTTCATCGGTTTATCTGAGTTAGGCTCTCTTATATTGCTGGAGATGAACCCTAAAGGAGTCAGCTTGATTGATCATAAACAATTATTTTTCGCACCCGGGACATGGACTTTGCCGGCTATTAGTCACGGTCTGCTTTATATAATGCAGAACGAAGCAGATAGAGCCTCGGGCAATGGTCCCCGAGTTATATGCTACGACCTGCGTTCTAACTAAAAGATGTTGTCCACGAATCAATCCATGGTTGAAGTACAACCACTTGGCGGTTTCGATCAGCCACTGACTTATTTGACTGATATCAAAACCCGAGAGAAAATTCAATTGGGTTCATTGGTTCAGATTCCATTGGGTAAAAGAAAAGTATTGGGGATTGTGTGGTCTTTTGAAGCAAAGATATTAAAGGAATCAACCCAGATTCGAAAAATTATTGCAGTGGTTCACCCTTCACCCGTCTTNACCAATGATCTCATGTCTTTGGCTACTTGGATTAGTGAATATTATTCCTGCCCAAAGGAGGCATGTTTAGAAGCNATGATTCCTTCTTCAATAAGGGAGGGTATGAAGCCTAAATCAAGAAGGCTTATTTGCCTCACTGATAAGTCCTTAAACTACGACGCGTCATTAAAAAGAGCTCCTGCACAAACTAAAGTAATTGCCTTTTTAGAAAATGAAAAGAAGGCAGTGCCTGTGAACCAAGTTTTAAAAGAAACCTCAACGACTTCAGCAACAATAGCAAGTCTACTGACAAAAGGCTATATCGCTGAAACAAAAGAAATTGTTGAGCGTATTGCGTACGAAGATCAGTTCATCGATTCTGCAGATCAAGTTCACCACTCCCTTGAACTCACAGATGAACAGAAGCAGTCTGCTACAGAAATCTCCACCGATTTACATACCAGGATATTTAGAACAAGATTACTTTCCGGAGTCACAGGTTCAGGGAAGACAGAGGTCTATTTCGAAGCGATGCAAGTCGCACTTGATCAACAGGGTAGCGTTCTTTTCCTTGTCCCTGAAGTGGCACTTGCTCCCCAAACCGTTTCAAGGTTAAGAACTCGGTTCAGTTCGGAAAAAGTAGTGGTTTGGCATAGCCATCTTTCTTCAGGGGAAAGAGTGGATGCTTGGAGAAGCTTAATCAAACAAGAGTCAAGAATTGTGGTGGGTGCCCGATCTGCAATCTTTGCCCCTTTACCAAAACTAAGATTAATCATTGTCGATGAAGAACACGAAAGTGCTTACAAACAGGAAGACACCCCCAGATACCATGCACGGGATGTAGCAGTTGTTCGGGCAAAACTGACAGCTTCAACTTGCATATTAGGTTCCGCCACGCCAAGTCTAGAAACGATAAATAATGTCGAAAAAGGTAAATACGCTATGAGTCGACTATTTAAACGAGTTGATAATCGGGAACTCCCTCTCATTCATCTTGTTGATATGCGCAGAGAGGCTGAAAAAACAAAAAGTCTTCCAATCCTATCCCAACAATTGATTGAAGCTCTACGCGATCGCCTCGCAAACCGTGAACAAAGCATTCTCTTTCTTAACCGCAGAGGTTTCAATACCACGATGCTGTGTCCTGAATGCGGACATGTGGAAGGGTGTGAAGACTGCAGTATTGCACTGACATATCACAGGACTGATGGATACTTACGCTGCCACTTATGCGGGTTTCGTAAACCTGCACCGAAAAACTGCCAAAAATGTAAATCATTTGATTTAAGAAAAAAGGGGCATGGTACCCAACGAATTGAGGACTTAGTTGCAGATTTGCTTCCGAAAAAAGCTCAAATTAGAAGAATTGATGCAGATGTCATGACTAAGAAAAATCTCTTTAGAGAAACTTTATCTGATTTTAGAAAAGGAAAGATTGATATTCTAGTCGGAACACAAATGATCGCAAAAGGCTTAGACTTCCCAAAAGTAACTCTCGTGGGGGTAATTGATGCCGACCTGCCATTAAGAATGGAAGATTTCCGTGCTTCCGAAAAAGCCTTCCAAATGCTTGTCCAAGTTTCTGGAAGAGCAGGCCGAGGTAACCGGGCAGGTGAGGTTTATGTCCAAACTTATGCCCCACACGCACCAAGTATTCAATTTGCACGCAAGTCTGATTTAGATGGTTTCCTGGAGGAAGAAATGGAAATGCGCAGAGAATTTAATTATCCACCATTCAGGCATTTGATTCGCCATCTTTTTCGAGGAAGAAGCGAGGCAAAAGTTGAATTCTACACTTCAGAATGGGCAAAAACACTAGAAAAAAGTAACCTGCGGAATCTTAGCTTTAAAGGACCAGCCCCAGCACCTCTCGAAAAAATAAAAGGATATTATCGTTACCATTTTTTTTATTTTACACCCTCGGTTAAAAACGCTCTTCAACAATTAGTTAAAATTAGAGAACAGTTCCCACTCGATCCGGACGTCCACGATATTTTAGATGTCGATGCCCAGCAAATTTCTTAATGGAATTTTCTTTATTCGAATGGGTTACGAACGGGAAAGCTAATTGCCTGTGCAGCGGGGTGGTTACGAACTATCATTATCCCAGAACCTGCCGGAATGAGTACATCATTAAAAGGTGAATTACCTGCCCCCACTTTTCGCCAACCACCCGAATGAATAATCACCTTGGGTGCTTCAATGTAACCCGAGCCACCATCAGTGATGGAAATTGATTTCACCACTCCATTCACTTTATCAACTTTGGCTATACCCTCTGCTCCGGTACCACCTCCACCAACGAAAGATACATAACAATCATACTCATAACCTGTTCCACCTCCTCCGGTAACCCACTTCGCTTGCCCATCATTAATAAAATTACAATCACCCGCCTTACCAACTAAGGAAAAGCTATCCTGAGTAACCTTATTGATAGAGAAGAACCCATTCGCGCCAGACTGAATGATTAAAGCCGAAGAATTATTATCCACAATTTCACCAAACTCGTTAATTAATTGCTTTTGATCATTAGTCTTATAGCCACGAGCTTTTTCAACTTTAATGGTAAAACCTTCTCTCAGTCCATGATTTGGAGAGGTAATTTGCACATTCACACTGCTACCGTAAGTCGGGTTTGTCATTGCAGTAATTAGTCCCTCTGCAAAAGAAATATCTCTTTGCATCATCGAGGCTCCGGCACCGCTACCTGGCCTTGCCGTAACCGATGCGTTAAGACTCACAGCTCGGTTGCTGCCATCATGCCAATAGGTCGACCATATCCCATCCTCTAACAGTAATACATTGTCAGCTTTCTCCTGTTCCTGATCCGCTAACCATAAAAAAGCCGACTGGTTATTTTCAGTGATAAATTTGGTGTCAATTAAATCAGATAGCATTAAATCTACCCCATAGGGATTACTTAAAATTGTTTTCTTCCCAAATTCAGGAACACCAATGTAAGTACTCTTAGATAAAGCGGTTCCCGAGAGAACCAAGTTCAAATCATTTTGTGATCTTCTTGCTACGACAAAGGATTGATTTGGGAGAATTATCTCATGATTGGCAACAACGCTAGGAGAATCCAATCTTTTCCATGAAGTACCATCATGGAAGAAGCCTATAAAATCTGATGTAGTACCGTTCTGGTCGCTGGTCGGTGCTAAAAGATAGATATGGTCGTGAGCAACACTGTTTGTTTGCGGGTCGATGCCATTTAATGCCGTTGACTCATAACCGAATAATTCGCCCAGGGTCCAAGCTTCAAAGATCTCAACTTCCGAATCTGTCAAAAAAATATTGTTCAAACTTTCCTGTAGTGGGTTGTGAAGTGTAAGCTGATCTCCAGAATTGGAAGTTATGCGGTAAAACTTGCCTGTATAATTTGATTCATAATCAACCAGCCTTATCAAATGGGGCCCGCCTTCAATTTCAATTTCTGGTATTGAAGAATACCCATTACCCGAGTCAGTCAATTGGATTGCAGAGACGCTGGCACTAGTAAGTTGAGCCTTGGCACTAGCACTTCGTAGTTGGCCAGTGAAATTTGGGTTAAAGGTGGGAAATCTCACAAAAACGCTCGGAGCTTCGAGATAACTATTACCACCGCCATTGGGGGGCACATCTATGCGTTCAATGGTGTAATTGTTATCGCTCAATACTGCGACGGCTCTTGCTTTCTGAGAAGTAAAGACTCCTGCTTTAAATGGTTTTGAAAGTGTCGTGGGATCTAGTAGATCAGGTACCCTGTAAAAGGAAACATTGTTATCTAGTACTTTCTCAACTTGACCACGAAAAACCGCTTTCCCTTTCAATGAGGGAGAAACTATTGCGTAGTTAGGGGAAGCTTCGGTTCCTCCTTTTATGACAATCGAAACTGACCCAAGAAAATCACTGGATTGTTGACCGAAAATTGTCGAAATCCAAAAAAAGCAAAATAACATACAGAATGATTGTTTCTGCTTGTAATCAATGTGGTAAGAAATCACGACTAGTAATAACTTGCTAGAACTTTACTGGAATTGCAAAGTCAAATTCTTAGAATGAAAGAGAAAAGAAATTTAAACTGATTTGTAGATGAAGTTAACAAAAATGATCTTTCTCACTTCTTGGCTTTTCAGTCCAATTGCTTATTCCAGCGTGGATTTTGAAAATTCGATTCATCAATATTACCAACATGTACCTCAAGATTCATTCACTTCTTTAAAAAGTGTAATTGAATCTGGCAAATCTTCTACTGATAGATATTCAAATAGAGCCTCAATGTTGAGCTATCTGCTCAAAGAATTCAAAATTTCATACCTGAGCCAAGTATTAGTTTTTTCAAACACAAGCCTGCAACTCAGTAAAATTAGCCCGAAAAGCCCTCGGGCTATCTTTTTTTCAGATGACCTGTATCTTGGGTATGTTCCAAATGGGCAAATAGAGGTGATAGGTATTGACCCAAAGATTGGTGCAATCCCCTACATTTTTAGGCTGCCGAACCCAGAAGACGCCGACTTCCCTCCAATTTACCGATCCCGCCGTTGCATGAAATGCCACGCCTCAGAAAAGACCGAATTTATACCCGGTTTGCTGCTCGGATCAGTTATTACTATGAGTGGGGGAGGTACGCTCGATGTTCTCAATCATGGAAAACCCGGACATCAATTACCCTACAACTTACGATTCGGGGGTTGGTATATTAATCATGCAAGTATCTTTGGGGAAAATTGGGCCAACGCCTTGGGCTTTCTTGAAAAAAATGAACTCCAACAAATTAATCTAAACCTTAACCCAAGAACGACTGATCATCTTACTCATTTCAGCGACCCAATAGCTCATTTGGTTTTGGAACATCAAATTGGTTTTATAAACTTGTGTATCAAAATGCAGTATCAATTCAGGGAAGCGTACAAAAGTACCCAATCTGAAAAAGAGTCGATGATTGATCAATGGACTGATGAATTCCTGGATTATGTTTTGTTCCTTAATGAACCTAAACTACCTAATCCATTCAAACTAAGTTTTTCGCCATTTGCTCAACACTTTCAAAAATTAGAAGTCAATTCTTCCACTAACGATTTACTGAGAAATTTCGACTTAAACCAAAGGCTTTTTAGGTTTCGTTGTTCATACATGATAAACGGAAAAGTTTGTTCAGGACTTCCTGTAGAAATTAAAAGTGTATTTTATAAAAAACTTAGCAGAGTACTGACCCAAAATAGCCGAAATAAGTATCCCCACCTTGAACCGCAGGAATGTCAAACAATCGACCTGTTCTTGTCTTCTGTTAATCAAGATTACCAAAAACAAAAAAGGCGCCTATAAAAGGCGCCTTTTCCAATTGATGATAAAGGTAATTATTTTTTGGCTACTTCGGCACCCGATCGTTTCCATCCTGAAATCCCGGCTGAAAGATGCTTAACATTTTTATAACCAAGCTTAGCTGCAGCGTCAGCACCACGTTTGTAAGCCCGGCATCCAGGTCCACCACAGTAAGAGACAACCAAGGTATTTTTATCCTTAGGTAAAAGGGTCGACAACTTCTTACCTTTAGATGAAAAGTCAATCGCTGTAGGTATATGTCCTTTCCCGAAGGACTTGGCTCCATTAACATCGATAACCGCTACTTTTCCATCTTTAATTGCGGCCTGCAATTCTTTCACGCTGATGTCTGGGTATTCACCCCCAAATAGAGGAAAAGCAAAGGCAAGTAGGGCTAGGTAAGAGAATAATTTCATTCTAATTTTTGGTTGAATTTATATTTTGGTGATTAAAGTAAGAAAACAATAATTCGGTATGTTTTCATAAAAAAAGCTTACACCTAAAGCTATGGAAGGAAAAGATTAAAACGATCGGCAAATATTAAGCTAGGGCTTCTCGACGCGTAATCGAAGAAAGTTTCTTTTCCCTGCTGAAATCTGATTATCACTGATAAAGGTGACCCGCTCCATGCCACCGCCAAGGTCATGGGCAACCTCCATGGAAACCCCATTGCTCGTCCATGTTCTCAAATTATCGCTACTTTCAATAATGTACCTAAATTCCTCACCCGTGGTCTGGAGGGGGGTTTTGTAGCGGATAAAAGATATTCTTTGCTTACCGTCTGAAGCACCAACATATTGCAAAGGTAAATGGTAAGGACTATCTACCCCAAGAGAGTCAAGTCCCAGAGCACGCTCAAAGTCATTCCGATAACCATCTCCGTCTGAATCGCTGTAATCTTCATCAAAGATCTTCCGAGCATACAGGGGATTGTCTCCCGAGGAAGTCATTCTTTTAGCAAATCTTTCTTGTAAAATTGAATAGCGAACATCTCTTTTACGAAAAGCTTTCCAATTGATATGGGTGGGTTTTACAACTTTTAAAATTTTAATTTTAGTTTCAGCTTCCACAAAAAACTGGTTGGCTGGCACATCAAAGGTTAAAACTACGGTACCTTCTTCTTTAGGAATAATTTTATCTCCCTGATAAACATCGACAATTGTTGAATTTGAACTCGTAATCACGAAGGGTGAACCGCTGGTGGCATACACACCTTGTAAAATAAGGGGACGATGCCCAAAGATGACATCATCAAGTTGCCCGTGATCAGCACTTTGCGGAAAGATGATTTCGGGTCTTTGCTTAGCAGATACTTCAAAAATCCGAGTTATTGGTGGGGCTGGATTAAAATATGCACTTCCAGGTTGAGCAGCGGTTACAACTACAGTTCCAGTTACTCCATCCAGGATGACCAAACCTGTAGAATCAATCGTTGCAGGACCAGAATCTATGGTAAAAAGAACTGGCATGCCAGAAGAAGCAGTTGCGTTAACTAGGAATGGTGGATCATCCCGTACTTTTATGGAAATATCTTTAAAATCAATAGTTTGATCATCTTTTGGAACAGGTTGAATAACTTTCAGAACATGGCTCTTGGGCAGAGCTGGGTGATAACGCGTATCCCCCATTTGAATGGCACTGATCGTAGACTCCCCGACACCATTGAGATAAACTAAATTCCCCACAATTGTAGCAACCGAGGGATTACTGGAGACAAAACTAACGGGTAAACCTGAGGTAGAATAAGCGATCAGTTCGAAGCTTGGATCACCAAAAGCTTTGTCTGGAAGTTTATATTTTGTTTTATTGTCCTCAGTATACTGTAGTAATCCCCCCCAGAAGATTTCCTGTGCTCCGCCGAAGGCTGGAGGATCATTAGAATAGGGATGCAATTGAGGCAGTTGCTTATTAAGACTCCATTTATGAGCCAAATAGCCTTCAATCTTCTGCCGATTAACTGCATTTACCTGCTGGTCAAATACTAAAACCTCAGCGATTTCTCCGTCAAAACGTTCTCCAACCTTATCCACCGCTAAGGCTCCTTGTCCAAATGATTGAGCTCCAACAATTTTACCATCTACCCAAAGAGACTGAGAGTTAGGAGCGACACGCATAGTACTTATGCTCCAAGCAGTGGTAGAAGCTTTGGATATAATCTCCACACTTCCTGAAGCATGCTCGAGAGAGAGAAATCCGTCTTCGCTTGTGGTGCTCAAGTCTCCACCCAACACCAAAGATTCCCCCACCTGTTTTTGGCGATGAACCAGAAAGACAAAAGAAGGACTTGAAACAGCATTCTGAATTTCAAAGATCTGACTGAAGTTGGAATCAAAAGTAACAATGGGTTTTTGATTTAAAGCAGCAGGTGTCCACCTTGGCATATTGGAAAGTTGGGCTTGAATTGGATTATTTGTGTTACCGGATTTGTCCGCCCACATACTTATTTTATCACTAGATATAAAATCATTAGAAGTATCGACTTGCCCGTCTCCGTTTACATCCGTTGCATCAAACCATAACTTCAAACCTGGCGTTGAATCCGAAAAGAGATTACCCCATCTGATGACAAATGATCTTGTTTTCTCGGGAGCAGGTTCAAACCTACGATCACCAATCTGACGAGCCGTAATTGTGACATTACCTGCACCCTGCAAATAAACATAATCACCCACCACTGTAGCAAGTGCAGGATCAGAGGAATAGAAGGAAACCGGAAGACCTGAACTGGCATTCGCCTCAAGCTTGGTTGGAAAATCTCCGACCGAATGATCCGCCACCGAAGAGAAGTCCAGTGATTGAACTGCCCTTATAACAGTCAAGTAGTTATAAACAGGTAGTGACTTTTCGTATGCGAGGTTTCCTTTCTGGTTTGCCACAATGCGAGTCTGACCCGCACCAATTAATTCAATGCGGTTAAAGTCTGCTCCACCATTTCCATACAGATTAGATAAATCGCTTGAATTCAAACAGATATTATAAACACGCAAATCGTCAATTACAGAAGCTATCGGCAACACACCCCCACCTAAAACCAAACTGGTAAACCGGGAAGAGATTTCAGTTCCTGAGAAGAAATGACCGGAAGAACTCCCAATCAAATTCGAGTTAGCGAACAGAGAGAGAGTTCCATTCGAATCTTCATAAGTAAGGGCAAGGTTCACCCATGTATTATCAATCAGGACTCCTGTATTTGTAGTAATAATTTGTTGTGTATTAATTCCATCTAAAGATAGATATACCCGCAGACTTGAATTTTGATCACTTTTTTCAATCCTGAAAAGATTCATTCCTGAAATTCCTTCTTTGGACAAAATTAATGTCTTGTTGGAATCAACCTGACTCGGCTTCATCCAAAAACTCAGGCTAAAATTAGAGTCAAATTCAACAGTCCCAAAGTCAATTCTCCCCCGTTCTGCACCTAGAGTAATTCCATTTCCGAAAAGTCCAGGAGTCCAGACATTACCAGCTCCCGTTGTAGTTAATTCGAGAAGAGTTCCATTGTAATTACCCAACTCATCCTTCGCTCCGGCATACATATTTTCATTTAATTTCCAATATGCACGAAGAGCATCTTTCTGCGTAACTAAGATTTGAGCTACGGATTCATCCTCAACACTGTAAGTGAGGGGTAGGTTTGTTAGGTTACCGTCCATCCCCCTTGAATATCCTGTTAAAACAACAGATGGAGTGGTTGCGAGAATATCAGATAGATTTTGATCAAAGACTATTTCTTGCTCTAACTTTTCAGAAACGGTCAAAGTACCAAATTGATAGGAATAGAAATATTTTGCAGAGAGATTGGCATCAGGTACAAGGTCATAGACTCCAGAGAGAGTAGGGTGACTACCATTTCCGTCAGGCACAGGAGAGACAACTGTCACATTGAAATCACTTGGAGAATCATTTTCAGCCAATCCAATCAGTTGATGAGTAAAAGCAGGGTTCGCATCTTCAGGACGTCTAAACTGATCATCAGGGCGAATAATCAGTTCCTTAGGCATGATCTGGAAATTGAGGATTAATGATTGTGCAGGAAGCCAGTTATTATCTCCATCTTGGAACGCACGGAGGCGAACAAATCCAGGATGATTAATAGTTAGGGTCGTACCATTTAGATCAACGGACTGATTACCCTCTAAGATTTCGACTGCAACAGGAAGATCAGATGTTGCAGTTAAGTTAAGATCAAGCGGTGGGTCTCCATAAGTTAGCAGGTCTGCCTGGTTTGTAGAAAGAATACTCTGTCGACCTTTAAGAACAGTAAGCAGTGGATCAGTAAAAATCTCCAGATCTTGCCCGGACTGGTTAGATGCAATAACAGTGATCGCAAAATCTCCCGTTTGATTTGCTTCTCCGAAAATTAATCCAGATTTACCATCTATATTTAGACCATTGGGCAAACCGGTCGCATTAAAATCTGTGGGACCTTTAAGTGTCTCTACTTGATAACTAAAATCTTCTCCAAAATAAGCTATCAGAGGGGGATCCACAAAGTTAAATACTTCATTTCGTTGGGCTGCGGTAAGATATTGGTCAAAAATACGCAAATCATCAATCATACCTTCATAGGGTCCATCCGCTGAAAGCTTCCTGCCTCCGAGGGTTAGGGTCGCATCTCCTGTAAGGTTACCCGAGGCATTAACTGGAGTGATAACCTCTTCATTGTTACGATATAAAAACAATTTATTACCATCCCAAGTAAAAATCAGATGAATCCATTGATCTGCAGGAATAGGTATGGGTTCGGTGTACCTAAGTTGTGATCCGATATTGGCATAAGCAGTCAAAAAGCCATCTGACATAAGCAGGGAGAATTGCCCACTTGATAAGATTTCTGCCTGTAAATCATTCGTTTTAACCCACAAACAGATACTAAAAGGTCCACGAATATCAAAAGTGCCTGCATCATTTGTCAGCTTAACTGTTTGATTCCCGTCAAAACGAATACCTGTTCCACTTCTCCCTGCATCTGAGAAATCAAAAAGGTTGGGCGATGCAGTTAAATTATCATCAAAAACACCATGATTATTTTTGCCCGAATCATCACGAACCTGCGTACCGTTCAGCTCATTGAAAGTCCAATAAACAATCGGGTTTCGAGGTGGTAAGATCACCGGAATATTATCAAAGGAGGGAGGGAAGTCTGCATAAGGATGAACCCCAAAATCTCCATTTCCATTTCCATATAAAGTCGTGACATCAGCTGTTGAAAAAGTACGGTCATAAACTCTAAAATCATCCAATTTAGGAGAAAATTTTCCATTACCTGCAAGCAGGTTCCCAACAGTTTTTACTTCTAAAATGACATTATCAGAAATCGAACCTACATGATTACCATTGATAAAAAATTTGGTATTCCCGACCGCACTACTTACTGTAATGTGATGCCAACCACTGCTCAGAGAACTTGCATCATAAGAAGTGAGCTTTTCGGAGGTACCGTCAAATAATCCCAAAATCTTGCTGGGACCTCCAAAATCATTTCGTAAGAAAACATAACCTGGCTCTCCATAGGCAAGTCCATGCCTAAAGGTGACACCTGTGCCAGGGACCGGAGCTTCAAACCATGAAGACATCGTCCAAGCCCCTTTATTGATTTGCAGTTCATTCTGATACAGAGCTAAGCGAGCTGTAAAAGGGTCGATGGATTCAAAGTCAATCGCAGAACCAAATTTACCGTTTACGCTAAGATCTGCATCAATGACTTCAGCGTGCCTCATCTCAACAGAATAATCTTGGACAACCGAACCATCCGTTTCATTAAAGGGGTAGTATAACCTCAAACCACGTGTGAGTTTAAAACCAGTTTGAGCTAGATCATCAACAACACCCCATTTGTGTGCAAGATATCCTTCAATCATTTCCTCTTCTGCCTTGGGGAGGGCCCGGTCAAATACCATTATCTCCGCAATTTCACCGATCAGCATGCCATAGCCCGTTCTAGGATCAAACCCAAGACTGACCTGCTGGAGAGTATTATTTTCACTCTTGAAAGACCCAAAGGCATTACCACTTTTCGCATCCAAACTCCATCCCGTTATACCATCCGTAGCACCTATGCCAACTCCACTCCCTTTAGACACCATAAATACATGGACATTACCATAAGTTACTCCGAGGGAACCAACATTATAAGCATCACCAGATTCAAAGCGTATCGCGGGCAAACCGCCAAATACATTCTGGGCATAATTGGGAATTTTTTGGGCGACAGATTGTCGGGCATGTTTTTCATTTAATGATTTATCAATCCAGATCGGCATGGGCAGTCCATCTGCGTAACCGGCATCTGAATAACCATCCCCGTCTAGATCCTGAGCATCCAGCCAAAGAACCATACCTTCCATAGTGTATTTGGTGAAAGTAGTATCCATCGCCAAGAAAGATTCGATGTTTGGTGCCCATTTTTCCCCACCTAAGTTTTCAGCGTGACCACGGAAGTAATATTGGGTGTCTTGAACCAACTGATCGACAGTCCCCAGAAAACTTCCAAGACCGACGGGACCCGAAGCATTGACTTCAAAAACATAGTCCCACTTACTGTCGTCATTGGGATCAAGCAATGTTGAATTATTCTCAATTTTATTATCTCCCCAGAAGATTTTAACCACGGGTCGGTCTCCTCCGCTCGTCACCTGCTGTGTAACTGCACTGCTTCCACCAAACGGATCAATGGAGAAGTAGGGGTGAGAAACCGGAAGGAGTTCATTGTTCATTTGCCACTTATGAGCCACATAACCCTCTAATTGAGAAAGCTCCACCTCATTAAGTTCACGATTATAAATCATAACTTCAGCGACTTCACAGGCTGACATTTCTCTGTTAGTCATGTAACCACCTAACTGTAAAACACCCGGAGCAAAGGCGGTATTATGTGAGTCACGTGAACCGGAAACCAAAACTTCTCCATCTTTACGGAAAAAAGCCTGGGGGTCTCCGCCCTTAGCTTCAATCTTACCAACATGCAGATGCCAATCCGAATCCAATGGGCCCGCAGTGGAAATCCAACCCTCTGCATGCCATCTACCTGTTAGGGCTCCATGAAAACCAAATAAGAAGTTTCGAGTACGGGAAGAAATTACCCGATTATTGGCAGAACCTGTATATCTTGCCAAAGTAAGGATCGTGTAGCCAGTGTTCGCTAGATGGTCAAAATCATGAGATGTCCAGAGCAAATCATTTCCATCAAAATTAAGCACTGGCTTGCCCTTTAATCCACTTAAAAGGACTTGGGGGTCTCCTGAACTATTTTCAAAATCTCTACCACTTCCTGAAAGGTCAGACCAACGGTTGACCACTTCACCGTTAGAATAATCACTGGATAACTCATACCCGGAGTACCATGCCTGCATCGTCTCAAAAGTATTTCTCTTGAAGGTAAAGTCGCTGGAAGAGTTAACCGTCTCAATTTCACCTCCTATAGATTGTACTTCGACACGCATAGTCGCTTGACTCGGACGAACATCTATTGCCGTCTGAGTAATAACTTGGGGCTTCTCTATCGCGAGGAAATCCAAAAATCCTTCATTGATAAAATCACCGATCAGTATTTTGGATACTTCTCCAGCATCCAAACCCCGATCGTAGATACGTAATTCATCCATGCTGCCCATGAAATGGCCAAAGCCAGGATAATTAGAAGTGCCTTCGACTGCTCCAAGTGATGGCTCTTCCAAATGGATAGAGACCATTCCGCTTGAATGAATCACAGGTTGATTTTGCAAAGTACCATCTACATAGAGCTTAAACGCCTTGGGAGAGTCTCCAAAAGTAACCACCACATGATGCCACTGTTCGTCACGCAAGGACATTTCAGAAAGGAGTGAGCTGGTGGCCCCTCCTTCTACAATTTTTGAACTTATAAATCCATCATCGTCTATGGCTATAGTTAAACCAGAAGAGTCTGTTCCCTCGTCAAAAATAACCTGAGACTTTTTGGCCGCGGTAACTGCAGCACTAATATCGTCATTGAAAATAGAAAGGATTTCGCTGTCGCTTAGATTTGTGGAATAAAACCGCAAGTCGTCAATTTGCCCGGAAAAATAATCTTTCCACATTACATTATTGCCACCCATCGTCCATGCAATGGAAGAGGCAAGTTCAAGTTGGGAACCACTTGTAATAGAAACTTCATTTTTCTTCTGACCATCCAAATAGATAGCTAGTTTTGATGAATTATAATCAGCACGAACCACCAGGTGTGCCCAATTTCCAGAAGGTAAACTCTGATTAGTACTGATACTAACCGAGCTCAGCTGATCAGCATGAGAATATACCAAATTATTACCACCATCCATGGACAGGCGAAACGGTCCTCGACTCATAACGGTTTTCTCATTCTCAGTTAAAAAGAGGGTAGGGTAGTCAGATGGTTTTATTTTGGTCAAACTGGTTGGCCCACCTCCAGGTGTGGAGAAGTAAGCTTCCTGATTCGAACCGCCACCGCCCTGCCCATGAGCAATCGCAATACGATAATACCCGGAATTCAAGTTAACTGTAGTAGATTGAGTGCCACAGCAATTTGGCTGATACAACAACTGTTCGGTACCCAAATCTCCGTTGGTCTCAAAAACCCCATCCTGATCGAGATCCAACCATATTGTTCCACGATCGTCATTGCCTCGAATCTCCCACTGATAGGAACCGGAAGAGGGTGCATAAAATATGCCATTAAATAAACTCAGATACTGATTATTTCGATTAATGCCAATACCTGCATTTCGGTAATCGTTGTTATTATTGAAATCTAAACCGCGACCACCAGGACCATTTGTTAAATAATTTGATCCGCTCGGGGTAAGAGCAAGCATAGATTCAATGTTCGTGTAATAAGTATCATCGATCCCACGAAGAAAACCATTGGCATGTAAACGCCCCTCAGTGTAGGTACCTGAATTATTGGTATTGGGCATAACCCACATCGAGATCGTGTATGACTCCTGATTAAGCGAAGCCATTGTGCCACTGGAAGCAATCGTAACTTGATCATTCGATCCGTCAAAGTAAACAGACTGTCCATACTGACCACCTTGTAAACTGGCTCCGTTGAGTAGATCACCTTTAAGCTCATTAACTGAAATGTCATTAACAGTTGTCCCTGTTTGCGTGTCAAAGGGATAGTATCCAACCAAGTTCTCATACTTTTCCACTTTCAGTCCGGTGTAAAACTTAGATTCAGGTTTCACCCACAAACTTACGGATCTCCCGTCAAAAGATTGCTCCAAATAATCTGTATTGTTGGCATCCAAATGAACGCGATTAGAAAATCCGTCAAAATATAGAGCTTTTGCTCTAAAACCAACTGGGCGCGTTTTATTAAGATCATTTCCAAGATAATTTGCATGACGGAAAGGAGACAATGAGTCTGAAACCATAGACCCGTTTACCTCGTCCATGCGCCAATAGCCCAATAAACCGCTACCAACCTCAGGGTCACCACTTGACCAGTCCATGCCATCGGCACTTTGGGCAAAGGCTCTAAAGAAATAGCGAGATCCAGGCACAAGCCCTGTTAGTGTAGCATTGAATTCACCTAAGGAAACGGGGCTACCTCCATTCACATTCACATACGAATTATTCCAATCAACAGGGCTATACCCACCATCCTTGAGACCGTAATATATACGAATGGTAGGGTCAGTAAGATCCTTACTTACCAGATCGCCCACAACAGTAACACTGGCATTTGCCTCCGCAATTACCCTGGAAAGTTCTACTACGGGAGGTTGTGCAGTTGAAGAAGTGGTAAAAACCATGGTTCCGTCAAGATAGATACTGGTGATCTCATTGCTACTTAATCCCCGTTCATAGAGACGAATCTCATCAAGGATTCCAGCAAAATGATTAGCGGCGGAATTCGTTCCAATGATTAAATCAAGAGAATCTCCTGTGTTAATCAGGGGGTTGCCGACTGATAGTACGGATTGAGCACTTCCGTCAATATAAAGGACTGCATCTTCCATGTTTTCAGCTGAACTTGGAAAAACGGCAGCGATATGACGCCACATATTATTGTTAATTGATTGTGATGTTTCTAGGTTTCCACCATTTACACGCAGTCCCAAATTTCCGTTACTCACTTCAACCTCCCAAAGCTTGCCATTACCTGAATCTCCCCAACTAACTAAAGACCCAGTACTGTCAGTAGTTTTTACCCAAAGACTTAAGGTTCTGGCTTTATCTCCGACGATTCCTTTAAAACCTTTGACCACGAGATGCTCACCAGCACCCCCAAAACGCAAGCCATTGCCTTTCCTACCGAATACCCGGTCAGACTCAGATATACCAACAAAAGTCGCCTTACGATCCGTGATTTTGTCCAAGGAGAATGAATTTGAATTTTCATCCAAGGACCACCACGCTAGCATGCCATCCTCTGATGCGGAACTCCATGCCTCATTCGTAACCGAATTTCCAGCCATCCACCTGTAGTAGTATGTGCCATTCATATCTAAACCAGTAACAAGCTCGGAAACTAAACCATCTGCATAATTTCCGGCCAAATTAATGCGGTAATCCCACAAATTCGGATCTGCAGGGTTGGTGTTAGTGTTCACTCCTCCGTCTGTGACTCCCCAAAAGAGAGACAGGCTGACCGGTTCGCCCCCATCAGAAACTACTTGAGCCGACATTTTTGCCGAACTTGAGGTCACTGACCTGGGTGTAACCGAGGAGGTTGCAGGGGCGGTTTTATTAACAATCAAACGAATATTCCCTTTACCTTCTCCAGCTATGTTAAATGCAGAAACATTTAGATCAAAAATACCGACTTCATAAGGTAAACCATAGACCTCGCCTGTAACTGAATCTAAAGCTAATCCTCTGGGTAAGCCACTTACCGAAAAGCCAGTAGGATCACCTGCGGCAAACAAATCAAACTGGTGCTGTACCAATTCTTCCCGAAGGTCATCTCCAGCAAAAATCTGAAGGATTTCCTGTCCGCCTAAAGCCGAATCATAAACCCGTAAATCGTCCAAACTTCCCTGGAAATAAGCATTCCCATCATTTCTCCACCTTCCGAACTGAAAGGCATCGGCATTTCCGGTACTAATTCCACCACGAGTTT
>NHCX01000096.1 GCA_002168015.1 Verrucomicrobia bacterium TMED44 | reverse complement strand
CGGATGAGGCAGTCGAAGGAGAACTGCTGGCCAAGGCGATGAATTCGAGTGGGCAGGAAATTGGAAGATCTAAACAAACGCTTGCCCTCCAAAAAGATGATGCGAAATTGATTTCATTCACTTTCGACTCCAAGGTGGATTTGGATAAAGTGAGTAAATTCCTGATTGATTTCCGGAGAAAGTAATACCGGTTCTATCCTCATCCAACTTCAATCATACGATTGAAACTTGTGTTTAACTGGGGAAAAAGATATCAGAGAATATTCGGAAGGATGGCAGAGTGGTCGAATGCGGCGGTCTTGAAAACCGCTGAACCGGAAACGGTTCCGGGGGTTCGAATCCCTCTCCTTCCGCCATTAATTCATCCAAAAGTCCAGCAGAACGCATTTATTTTGGGTCTTTGTCGTCTTCGGTTCGATTGTGAATCTTATCAATTTCTTCAGGAGGAGTATCAAAACGATTAAAAGTTTGTCTCTCCGTGCTTTGTCCTACTTTGAGTAACAGTTCTTCGTTTTCTCTATCCAGATAAAAGATTTGCAGTAGTTTGGAATGTGAGTCGTTAACCAATTTTTTAGTATTGTCAAAAGGTGAAAAGAATTCCGGCTTGAGCCGTTTTAAGCTTTGTAATGATTCCTCAAGTAAGGGGAGCATCTTTTTTTTCTGGTCCAAAATAGCCGAACTGGGTGAAGTTTTCTTCGTTTTCAACCAAGTATTTTCTTCGAGTAAAACTTTGTAGACTCCTTGGCACAGGTCTAAGTGATTGATGAGTACTTCTTTAGGTTCCATTTAAGGGTAGTATGAAATGGAAATCTATTTACTGCAAACCTTCAAGTTTTTTCTCGGGTAATCTATAGATTCCATACCGATTGACGGCTTGCCTTATAGCACGGGTATCCTCCAACTGTTCGCGTCTCCATTTAGCCATTCCGAAAACAAAGTTTAAGTATTCACTGTTGGCTAAGCCTTCCCTGCCCTCTTTAACTGAAGTCACATACTCTTCAATTGATGAATAGGTCTCAGTAGCCTGAACATAATTCCCTAGCTTTTCCTGGCACAGGGCGATTTGGTAAAGAACGGGTACCTGCCATGAAGGACTGGGGTCAATCTCCTTAAGTGCTGTGTAAATACGATAAGCATTAAAATACTCTGCATTTTCAAAGAACTTGTTGGCCAAATAATTTCCAGTTTTCTTTTTCCAGAAATTCCAGATTCCCTGCATTTGCCTAATTTTGGCATAATCTCGNTCCCGGATGGTACGAGCCTCTTCTGCCGGTAAGGATTTTTCAGGATTGAAGTCAGCTTCTTTAAGCAAAGCAAGAAGTTGACGGATTGACTCCTCATCCTGATTGAGTTGCTCAAAGGTTAAGGCAAGTAAATAGTGAGATTCCGGAACATACGGACTATTTGGATATAACTTTTGGTATCCTCGAAGTACTTCTTTTACTTTTGCAAAATCAGCCCGAGGGGTTTCTTCATAATTGGCTTCCTGTAACATTCGTTTTTCAGGAGAAAGTCGGTCAATCCTTTCTTTTTCACGAAGGCTTTCTCTCGCCCTTCGATAATGTGCTAAGCCTTGCTTGAATCTCACAACTGCCCGATCGGGATCATTGAGTTGATCGAGTCTCCAAAGGCGATCGAAAAACTTAATGGCATTATCATAATCTTCTGAATCCATGAAGGTTTCTGCGATCTCGAACATTGCTTGGTTGGACTCAGCGTCCATTCTGCTTTGATAGGTTTGACCCTTTTTTCGCGCCGCCAATTCAAAAGCTTCATTCCTTGGCAGAGTCAAGGTTGCGTTAATTGCATCATAAAACTTATTCAAGGCCATCCTGTGAGCTCCCAGAGATCGGTAGATTTTACCCAAGCGGATATGTGTTTCCGGTATGGTGGGTGCACCACGCTTAAGGCCCTCAAGGAATTTAACGGTTGAACCTAAATCAGCCTTTAAGTCGGGAATTCCTGGTGCATCTTCATGATCTTCGAAAGGATACGAGTCGTTAGCTGCAAACTCCTCGACGAACCGTTCATAATTCTTGGCCGCATCGACCCATGCCTGATTTTTCTCATGCATGCCAATCATGGAGAGTAAAATATCTCTTCTGTAGCGCTTGTGGTTCGAGCCATTTAATCGGCCCAATACCCGATTACAATAGGAGGTTGCCTTAAATACCGATCTTGTCACGAATGGGTTATCGCTACCACCTGATGCCATTCTTGTGGCCATGATCGCCTCCCTTATTCTTTCCTTCATCTCATAATCAATCGTCTCGCCCAAGACTGTGTATTGTTCTATGTCTATATCGGAAGCCTCCGAAGGCATATTTTTTTGAAGAATTGGACTTAAGATGACATCTTTTGCTGGAGTAGAAACAACAGGTTGCTTTGAGGGTGAAGGAAGAGGGGTTGCCATGCCTTCAGTTGGCATCCGGATAGGTGCAACAAATTCAGGTAACTCCAAAGATTCAACTTCACGGAGTAAATCGTCAATCGAAGCACTAGAGTAGTCGAGGCTTGATTGAGCAGAAGCCGGTAGTGATAAAGGCTTTACGGGTGAACTGGTGCTAATTACTGGTTGTCTATCCGCGGGCGGAGTGAGCAAGATGGGATCTGGATCTTCAATTGATGGTTGTAGATTCTCTGGCATCAACTCGTTTTCGTAACGAAAGGGTCGGTCCAAGTCATCGCTGGTGGGTAGAAGTAGGGTTTTAGATGGATCATTGTATTTTTTGGAATCGTTAGCCTGGTCTACTTCATTAAGGAGTTCGTCAATATGCTCCATCATATCCTCAATAGTCTTTGTTTCCAGCCCAGCATTCTGACCATAGGCAGACCCAATTATAAACACTATGATGATAAAGGTTGCAGGTAGTTTCATTTTCTAACTTTCTTGTAGGATGCTTTCGAATCGACTCTTAAGTTGTCTGGGGCACTGGTGAAAGGTGGAATAAAAGGGATTGAATTGTAACCCGGGGTCATTCCACGGTTACGGTTGGATTGTTCAAATAAATTGAGCAAGTCATCTGTAGAATTAAGATTGAGTGGAGGGGTGCTTTCGTTGAACGGGTCTGCTACCGGCAAAATTGGCTGAGGTTCAGGCAAATTATTTGATGCGGGTGGTTGAGTGCCCGATGGATCAATCAAGGAAGGCATTTCATCACTTTCATATGCTATTAGCGGAATACTGGATGGTGCCGTTGCGTTTTCCTCAAACGGAGCCTGTGTTGCAGGAGTGGGAATAATCGCAAGGGAAAGGAGCACCCTACGGTCGGCAATAGCAATAGGGTCAGCATAACGAAGAGTGGATGGTCTTGAATTAGCCAAGTATTTTGCCCTTGGGGTGGCCTTGGCATCAAATCTTTTAGTCTCTATAAAACTGTGAGATGGGTGAGTAAACAGAAAAATGGAGAAGAGGGCTACAAGCCCTATTCGTAGGTTTAAATATTTTGAATTTTCCATGAAATTTATAAGATCTTTGCTTGTAAGATCGGATCATATTAAAGAAACTTTACTCCAAAAGTGTTTTTTTTTACCAATCAAAACTTTTTTGATTATCCTTATGTGCCAGCAAGAGATCTTCCATGGTATGAATATCTATTGGATGTACTGCTGAAGTTTCGAATTGATGGGCAGGCAAAACCATGGGGTCTCCATAATTCTCAAGCTTTGCTTTAGTCTGTGACCAAACCGCGTAAGGTATAGAAAGAGATTCTCCATGCTCCGCAGTTAATTCAATAGACTGTTCAAATACTGAGATTTCACATTCAGGAAAATTGCAGTTATAATTAAGGTGAATGTCTGATGGGAAATTTCGGAGGATATGCTGAAAAACCGGGATAGATGGAACTTCGTCTGAAGAAAGCTCGGGTGGTCGATTAAGTAAGGAAACTCCACCAATATCCAGGCATGTGCGGGCAATGAGCTCGCTGTCCGTGGAAAGTACGACTTCATCAAATAATTTAGAGTTAACTAATTTTCTTAAAGCACGCACAATTAGAGGTTCCCCTTTATAGGGTAAAATATTTTTGTAGGTGAGTCTTTTACTTCCAAGGCGTGCAATTACAGAGCCGACAATTTTCATATCTAGCAAACCTTACTTAATTCTTAGGCAAAGATCAAAGTATAATAGACTTGGAATCCACTCGAAATTTCAAAGAATGGTAATACCGTAATGATTCCATACTCTAAACAATCAATAAATGCTAAGGACAAAGAGGCGGTTGCTGAAGTTTTGGGATCACCGTGGCTCACGCAAGGGCCAAAAGTTCCAGAGTTTGAGGAATCTTTGGCCGAATCCTTTCAAGTTAATCATGCCATTGCTTGCTCTAGTGGAACATCAGCCCTGCAACTTGCTTATGCAGCGATTGGAGTAGATGCCGATTCGGTGGGAATTGTGCCCGCAATTACTTTTGCCGCAACCGCGAATGCTTTTCGATACCTCGGGGCTGAGGTTAGATTTTGTGATGTCGGCCAGGAGGACGGTCTTATTGATCTAAATTCTCTTGAAAAAGTAATGTCGAGCATCCGCGATGGAAACAAAACTGGCACTCGTGTTGTTTCCCCCGTTTCTCTGGCAGGGAAAATTTCTCCGCTCGAAGATATTTATAATTTATGCCAGAAGTATGGCTTTCGGGTCGTGGAGGATGCATCCCATTCGCCTGGGGCATTCAGTACAAATACTGCAGGGGACAAGGAATTCAGTGGTTCATGTAAATGGACAGACGCGGCAACCGTCAGTTTTCATCCAGTTAAGCATATATGTTGCGGAGAAGGTGGAGCCATTCTTACTAACTCCAGGAATCTTTCTCAAAGAGCCGGTCTTTTACGTTCACACGGCATCACCCGTGATACTGAGCATAGCAAGGAAAGACCGTGGTACTACGAACAGATCGACCTCGGGTGGAATTTCCGCCTGAACGATATACAGGCAGCTCTTGGAATCGAGCAGTTGAGCCGTCTGGGTGCATCCATTCAATCCAGGCATATCCTTGCCCAGAGATACGATAATGCTTTCTCCAGCAATTCCTTTACAGGGAAACTTGAGCGCCCGCCTTGTGTTGATGGACACGCCTGGCACTTGTATGTGATTCGCTTTATGGAGGCTGGTATGCGGGATGAAGCTTATCATTTCCTGAAGAGTCGGGAAATCATCACGCAAGTGCACTATATTCCACTCTATCGCCACCCATATCACGCGTCCGGTTATACAGAAAATGATTTTCCGGGAGCTGAGACTTATTTTAATCAATGTCTTAGCATCCCCATGCATCCTGAACTCACTCAAGATGAGCAGGAAAAAGTAATCTCATCTTTGAATGAATTCTTAAATTAAGATGGATTTTAAGAAGTTCACAAATCCAACAAGTAAACCGATCGGTGGACCGCTGAATTATAAAGTTCTTAAAGGAATGGAAATCAATTTTCAGGGGCATAGAATCAAACCTTTGCAAACCGAAGATCCCCGGAGACTTTTTGCATGGCAAAGTCAGAAGGCGTCTTCGTTACTGCCTGACCATCCCTTGAGCGGAGTCGATGAAGATAGCTTTCTTACTTCAATTAAAGCAAGCCTGCTTGACCCAAATCCGCAAGCTGTTCATCTTCGTCTTGATCATACGGACACCCTTATAGGGATTGCTGGGTTTACCGATATTAAATGGACAGATTTACAGGCTAAGACCTATTTTTTTTTAGATCCTGATAGATCTGATGATGCGGCTCACTTTGGGCGATATTGCAGTATTATTCTACACCTCCTTATGAAATGTGCTTTTACTGTTTTATTATTAGATAAAATATCAATAGAAACGGCGGGCTCAGAAATTATGTTGGTTCATACCATTGAGGCTTCTGGCTTTCGAAGGGAGGCAGAATTTAAAGATTATGCCCAAGTTAAAGGCCGAAATGTAAGCATGATCTATGCATCATGTACAAAAGAGGATTACTTCAGGGTATTTCCAAACCCTTAAGACTCACCAAGCTATTTCTTGTTGATGAATTATCCTCTTTGTCACTCGACAGAATCTTCATAATTGGTACTTTAGCGAACCATGCCAGCAGTTGTACTAGCCATTGCTAATCAAAAGGGAGGTGTCGGTAAGACCACAACAACCGTTAACCTCGGCTCAGCATTGAGTAATCAAGGAATCCCCACCCTTATCATTGATATGGATCCACAGGCCAACGCCACTAGTTCTCTCGGTTTGGATAAAACCCCTGGTGGCGGAGTCTATGAACCTCTTCTTAGTGGCGAAGACCTTTCCAGTCGGGTTATTTCATCCGGTAGACAGAACTTATGGATTGTGCCTTCTGAGCTGGATCTGGCTGCCGCGGAACTCGAGCTTAGTTCGCAAGCCAATTATCTAACCAAACTGCATTCTTCCATCGACCGTCTTCGAAACGAATATGGGTTACGCTGCATTCTTTTGGATTGTCCACCGACACTCGGGTTGCTTTCAATGAATTCACTTTGTGCTGCCGACCATCTTTTGGTCACACTGCAATCTGAATACCTTGCATTAGAAGGGCTCGGGCAAATTGTCGGAGTCATAGATCAGNTAAAGGTGGCAGGGGCGAATCCGCGTCTCTCACTAGGTGGTATTGTCATGACGATGTACGACAACCGTACCCGCCTTTCCTATGAAGTCTGGCAAGAGGTCTCTAGTCACTACCCGAATGAAGTCTTTCGTACGGCAATTCCCCGGACCGTCCGCTTGAGTGAAGCCCCGAGTTTTGGAAAAACTATTTTTGAGTATGACCCCAGAAGCCTTGGTGCACAGGCTTACGCTGCTTTGACAAAAGAAGTAATCAAGCGATTTCTTCCTGCTCCCTAAATTTGTTTTTGGCTCTCGACCCTGATAGGAAATTTAAATCTGTTTCGTGTGTGTAGAAGAAAAATTAAATCAGTTTCAAAAAGAAATTGTGTATGAGTTTAAGGACAAAGCTTTACTTTGCCTCGCGCTGACCCATCCATCCTTCCATGAAAGTCAAACTTCTGCACCCACAAATCAAAGACTGGAATTTTTAGGAGATTCCGTATTAAGCTTTATTCTTACCGATGAACTTTACCATAGGTTTCCGTACTCGGATGAAGGCCATTTAACCCAGCAGCGAGCTAGCCTGATTCGTGGAAAAACCCTCAGTGCACTAGCCCAACAAATAAATATCCACGATTACATACTCCTCAGTCAATCGGAAAGAAAGATCAATGGTCATCTGCGTGAATCAACCCTGGAGGATGCCATGGAAGCTCTGATTGGAGCTATTTACCTGGATGGCGGCATTGATTCAGCAAGGAACTTGATTATTGAGTGGATTACACGATTAAAAGGAGAAATCGAAGAAAATATCCCCAATCACAACCCAAAGGGTGAACTGCAGGAGTGGGTGCAGGAGAATAAGCCAAACAGCAAGATCAAGTATCGAATTATCAATGAAAATGGTCCGGCTCACAATAAGCATTTTGATGCAGAGATCCTCATTGATGGAAGTTCTTATGGAGTTGGTTCAGGCAAAAGCAAAAAGGCAGCGGAGAGTCATGCGGCTTTTATTGCCCTTGATGCGTTGCCTGGTTCATCAAATGAACGAAAAAAAGAGAAGTCGTGAAACGAATAACTCTCCCCTCCCGGGCAAATGCTGTTTTTTATCCTTCTCTTCCGGAATCTGCCCATGCCTGTATAGCGGTAAATTCTTGGCTTACAGATTCAAATCGATGCATTTTTTTGGTTTCAGATTCAATCACCAAAGCCGAATCATGGGGTGAAGATGTAACCGGGTTTGGTGAACAATTATTTCCTCAGGTTAATATCCACTTTCATTTATTTGATGAAGCACCTATTCGCACCCATCCCGACGCATTTGACCGAAATTGTGAGCGAGCAAGCGTACTTTCCTTACTCACTGAATTTGCCGACGAAGAATCACTGGACGAGAGGTTGGTCATTGCTACGACCCCGGAAGCCCTCCGTTCCCCCTGTCTGGCGCTAAATGAAAGCCAGGCAAGTGAACTCAAGATTAGTGCAGGTCAGGAAGTTGATTTTGCTCTTTTTACGCAAAAATTGGCAGAAGAACTAGATTACGCTTCTGAAATCTTATGTGAGGAACCAGGTCAGTTTTCAGTTCGTGGAGGTCTGATTGATGTCTATCCAGTCAATGCAACCCATCCCTACAGAATCGATTTTTTCGGAGATGAAATTGAAGAAATTAAGACCTTCGATCCTACCAGTCAGCGAACAGAAGGAAGTGTACCATCGATTCGCATATCCTCCAGTAAGCTGGAGGAATCAACTTTAAAGGAGGGCGGATTATTCGACTATATAAAAAAACCAACAACCTGGGTGTTTCAGGAACCGGAACTAATGACTTCACAGTTCCCTCTTTGCTTTCATTCAGCCGACAAAGTATCTCACGCTAAAGTTACCTTGGCTGAACTTTGGTCAGGTAGCAGAATCGAGATGAACACATATCTCGGCTTCAGTGAAATTGATGCGGGTAATGGAATTTTTAAGGATGCGGTTAGGAAGGAATTGGTTATTCATCCTTGGATCAAACAAGTCGGCTTCGACCCTTCAGGTAATGACCTTAGTAAAGTGCTCCATAATGAACAAGGGCGGCGGGTAAGCCGTCTATTTCAGTTACTCAAAATTCAAAACGAACAAAATTGCGAAGTCGTGATTACGGCAGGGGCAAATTCTGAGACGAAGCGGATTCAGGATATTATTTCAGACGAATCTTCCCTGCAGCGTCTTACGCCTAAATTTCTCCCTCTTGGCCTATCCGAAGGTTTTTTGTGCCCTGCTCCATCTGCGGGAGAGAACCTTAAAAGTTTACTCTCTGATCAGTCGAAAGGGATTCTTCTTGCTACGAGCCGTGAAATACTTGGGCGAGAAAGAAGCCGACGGCCAATACGGTCAAGGAAAGCTCATGTTCAAAGAAAAGAAGTCGATCAGGCTCTCGATTTTTCAGAACTTGTAGAAGGCGATTATCTCGTTCATCACCAGCATGGAATATGCCGCTTTTGCCAAATGGGCAAAATTGAAGATGATTCAATTACCGAAGAAGCCATCACCCTTGAATTTGACGACGGAATCATCCTTCATCTACCTCTGCAGGAGTCACATTTGCTGTCAAGGTATGTGGGCTTAAAGAAAGCCAAGCCTAAATTAGCCAAGCTTGGTGGCAAAGCTTGGGCTAAAACAAAAAAAGAGGCCGAACGAGCCGCTCTTGACTTAGCTGCAGACCTCTTACGTTTACAAGCCACCCGTCAGGCTAATAACGGATATGCTTATTCCCCGGACGATCAATGGCAAAAGGAATTCGAGGATGCCTTTCCCTTTACGGAAACCCCTGATCAGCAAAAAGCTATTGATCAGGTCAAAATTGATATGGAGAGTGCCGAGCCTATGGACCGGCTGATCTGTGGCGATGTTGGGTTTGGTAAAACCGAAGTTGCCCTGCGTGCTGCATTCAAGGCAGTTATGGATGGTAAACAAGTAGCTATGCTTGGCCCAACCACGATTCTTTGCCAGCAACACCTTAATCACTTCAGGGATCGAATGGCCGACTTCCCGATTGCGATAGAAATGATGAGTCGATTCCGCACACCATCCCAACAGCGAAAAATAGTCCAAGCAACAGCATCCGGTGGTATTGATATCCTAATTGGGACTCATCGTCTATTAAGCCAGGATGTAAGCTACAAAAACTTAGGGCTACTGATCATTGACGAAGAACAAAGATTCGGAGTGCAGCACAAAAAAGCCATAAAAAAAATACGGGCAAGTATTGATGTGCTCACCCTAAGTGCCACTCCTATCCCACGAACTCTTTATTTTGCCATGGTGGGAGCACGATCTCTAAGTGCAATTGAAACTGCTCCTGTAAATAGACGTCCCATTCGAACAGAGGTGGTCCAACGGACTGATGATTTACTTAAGAGAGCCATTGGTCTCGAAGTTCGCAGGGGAGGCCAGGTTTTCTATCTTTATAATCGGGTGAAAACTATTTACACTGTTGCCCGTAAACTCGAAGCACTTTTCCCTAAACTCCGTATTGCGGTGGGTCATGGCCAAATGGCTGAAGATGAACTCGAGCATGTGATGACTGAATTTGTTGCAGGTGAATACGACATTCTTGTCTGTACAACTATTATTGAGTCAGGACTTGATATCCCCAACTGTAATACGATAATCATTGAAGGAGCTGATAAGTTCGGCCTTTCGCAACTCTATCAGTTAAGGGGGCGGGTTGGACGATTCAAAAGACAGGCATACGCATACCTCCTTGTTAATCAGACAATCGGGATAACTGACAAGGCACGAAAACGACTCTCATCGATTAGGCAGATTAATAACTTTGGTGCAGGTTTCCGTATTGCTCTACGCGATCTGGAACTTCGAGGTGCCGGCAATTTACTTGGGAGTGAACAGAGTGGTCATGTGGCAGGTGTGGGATTTGAAATGTACTGCAAATTACTCAAGGAAAGTGTGGCCAGACTAAAAGGCGATGAAGTCAGTTTGCGCCCGGCTGCCTCTGTCCGGCTCGATTTTCTTGTAAATGGAAAAATTAAAAATGATTGCGACCAAGAAGCAGCCTCCTTTTTACCTGACTCCTATATTCTTGAATCACGACTTCGGATAGAAGCATATCGGAAAATATCCTCGATTGCCACTCTCGAAGAGGCAGATGCCTACAACGAAGAACTCAATGATCGATTTGGCACTCCTCCAGATGAAGTTATTGCACTCATCCAGGAGTCCAGAATTCGTTGCCTGGCCGAGCAGGCAAATTTTGACATGGTGGAAACAAAAAGTTCAGAACTCATGCTTCGATTGGCAAAGAAAGGCATCGCGGGAGAACGCAGTTATCATCGAATGGTTGGTCGCCTGCCAAGGCTTAAGGCGAAAAAACCACTTTTAAAGTTGAATGAAATCATACAATTCCTCAAGATACTGATTCATGGGAATTAAACCACTAATAAAACGGGGTATCATGGCGGTATTCCTCACTGTAATCACCTTCAATCATTCTCTCTGGGCACAGGATAACCTCATTGAAATAAACCGGGTTGCAGCCAAAGTGAATAATGAAATTGTGACTTGGGGAGAGATTGACCGAGCGATGACTTCGTTGAATTTCACCACAATGGAGAAAAAAGACCGTGCTTCGGAATTTGTGGATGGAAAAGTTGATCGCCTGCTTTCCATTTATGCCTTCAATGACAAAGGTATGGCTATCCCAGACTCCTATATCGAACAGGAATACAACAAGCGACTTATTCAAGAGTTTAATGGGGATCGCCGCCTCTTTCGAGATGTTTTGCGAAGTAAGGGCATGTCTCAAATGGAGTACCGTGACAGTATTCGAGAACAAATCATTTATCAGCACATGATGGCCACCCGCCGTCGTCTAAAGGAAGATGTCAGCCCCGATCGGGTAGAAGAATTTTACAAAAAAAATGAATACCGTTTCCGAACCGACCAAAAAATTAGGCTTAAAGAAATTGTGTTCTCCCCTATTGCGGATGAACCCCTATCTGTTCTGATGCAACAGGCAAGGAAAGTACGCGGTGATTTGGCGGCGGGTGAAAAATTTGAGGATGTAGCGAGAAAACAAGGACAAAGCCCTTACCGTGAGGATGGAGGCGACTGGGGTGTAATGACTTCAAGTCGTGAAATCAGAAGTCAGGAAATTCGCGAACAAGCCTTTGAGTTGAAAGAAGGGGATGTTTCGCAGCCTTTTAAAGTTGAATTACTTGAGCGTAAGCCTGACGGGAGTGTAGGCAAATCGGGTAAACTCGCAGTCTACATTTTAAAAGCAGATAAAGTTGAGAACTCCGGCATCCGCCCTCTTGAAGAAGTACGGGATGAAATAGAAAACTTGATTGCCGAAGAAATTGAGGCAAATGCTCAGCGAAAATGGCTTACCAATGTGAAAGCCGATGCGTATGTACGCATCAATCTCCCTGAATAAGTCTTTGCCCAAAGGGTTCGATGAATTCAGGTCGTCCCCATCCATCTAGGCTTAAAGATCTGCCTGAACACGATCGCCCGCAGGAACGCCTGGAAAGACTGGGAGCCCCTGCCCTCGCTGACCGTGAACTTCTGGCTATGATAATCCGCTCAGGAACCGCCCAAAAGGATGTTCTTGCTCTCGCGGATGAAATGCTGACTAAGGCAGGCTCACTTTCCGGTCTTTTACGATGGGATACCTCTGACTTTCAACAAATAATTGGGATCGGAAAAGTAAAAGCTCTTCAGTTGAGCACGCAGATAGAAATTGCCAAACGAATGATTCAAGGTGAACGGAATCAGGTAGTCATTTTGGATGAACCTCGGAAAGTTTGGGAATATTTATATCCACAAGTACGCTCGGACAGCGTAGAGCGGGTGTGGGTATTATGCCTTGATCGAAAAAACAAATTGATTCGTGCCGAATCCGTGACTTCAGGTACAGCCACCGGCAGCCTAGTACATCCGAGGGAAGTTTTTCGCCCAGCGATTCGGTACGGAGCAACGGCTATTATATTAGCCCACAATCACCCCAGTGGTGACCCCACCCCAAGCTCAGCGGATCTACGAGTGACTAAGAAAATAGCTGAGGCATCTAAAACCGTGGATCTTGAAATGCACGATCATGTGATAGTTGGTGAACCAGAGCATTGCCCACAAGGAGTTGGTTACTTCAGTTTTTCTGACTCTGGTCACTTGTAATGTAATATTAATTTAAAACGAAATAATTAGTATAAGCCATTGCCTACTCCATAGTGTGCCCTATTTCTTGCCTCGATTTATTCACTTAATGAAGATTGAACTTAGTTACTTCTTTTGAGCAAGTATTCTAACACTCCAGCGGTTTACCGAAAAAGATAAACCATGGGGTTGTCCGTTTCTTTGCTCATGAAATGTTTTGAAATCGGTACCACCTGCAGCACCTTCACCTTGGTAGTCTGGTGAATCAGAGTCCAGGATAACTTTCCAGGAACCTTCGTGCGGGCACCCCCAGTCACGGTGCCGAAGTTGATCGGAAAAATTACAGGCTATAAGCAGGGTATCCTCTTGCAACTCTCCATATTTTAAAAAAGAGAGAGTTTGACCGCCTGCATCGTGGCAGTCAATCCATTGGAATTTATCCGCAGTGTGATCGCTTTTAGCCCAAGTTGGATGGTTTTTGTAAAAATGATTTAAATCTGCCACCAGTTTGTAAAGCCCAGCGTGCAGGGGATGCTCGAGTAAGGTCCAGTCGAGGGGTGAATTGAAATCCCATTCTTTCCATTGAGCAAACTCACAACCCATGAAGAGGGTTTTCTTGCCCGGCCAAGCCCATTGGAGAGCCAGGAGTGCCTTTAGGTTCGCTATCCTGTCGGATTCGCTTTCAAGGTTCATTTTATTGACTAATGATCCTTTTCCGTGAACCACCTCATCATGAGAAAAGGCTTGGATGAAATTTTCAGTGAACTGATAGATCGCGCCAAAGGTCAGATGATCATGAGAGGAAGATCTTTCTTCGGGAGAAGTGGAGAAATAATCGATCACATCGTGCATCCAGCCCATGTTCCATTTGAAATCAAAACCAAGACCGCCAGTAGATGGTGGTTGGGTGATTTGAGGAAAAGCGGTGGATTCTTCTGCAATACTAATGACAGATGGGTATTCCTCATGGATCGCCTGATTGAATTGCTTAAGGAAGCCAATCGCTTCATAGTTGTAGTTCCCACCATCTTTATTGGGAATCCATTGACCATCTTTACGCCCGTAATCCAGATACAGCATTGAGGCGACCGCATCAACTCGGAAGCCATTAATCCCAAATCGGTCGAGCCATGCGATAGCACTGCCAATCAAAAAGCTCCGAACCTCGGGCCGTCCATAATTATAGCAAAGAGTGCCCCACTCTGCATGGGCACCTTGTCTTGGGTCTTCATGTTCAAATAGACAGGTTCCATCAAAGCGGGAAAGGGCAAATTCATCAGCAGGAAAATGGGCTGGTACCCAGTCAATAATTACCTGAATGCCAAGCTTTTGAATCGCCTCAACAAGCACGAGGAATTCATCTGGTGTTCCATATCGATAGGTGGGCGCATAATAACCTGTAACTTGGTATCCCCAGGATGCACCATACGGATATTCACTAGGAGGAAGGAATTCAACATGCGAAAACCCTGTTTTAAGCAAATATTTTGGCAATTCATCAGCAAGTTCGAGATAGGAAAGGGGACGGTTCTCAATAGGATTGAATTTCCAGGATCCCAAATGTATTTCGTAAATAGATAATGGTTTAGCCATCGGATCAATCGAAGGAATTTGGGTGTTTTGATTGCAGTTAGAACGGGATGCAATAATGGAAGCATTCCCGCAAGGTGGCTCGAACTGCCAACCAAAAGGGTCGGTTTTTTCCCGAAGGATACCATCTATACCAAGGACTCGAAACTTGTATTTATCTCCTATGTTGGCCGCAGGTAAGAAGAGTTCGCGGCATCCTGAAGAACCAAGTGACCGCATTGGAAGAGAATAGTGATTCCAATTATTAAAATCCCCGACAAGGTGAACGCTTTTGGCGGAAGGAGCCCAAATAGTAAATGACACCCCTTTCACTCCATCATGAGAACATGGAATTGCTCCAAGTTTTAAAAATGGGCGACGATCCCAACCTTGAGAAAATCCCTGTAGCTCGAGATTGGTAACTCGAGGCAGAAAAGAGTATGGATCCTTCCATTCCTCTTCTCTGTCCTTGAAGAAGGAATGAAAATAATATGAAAATGGTTGAGTTATATCCGAGAGATGGACTTCAAAAAACCCTCTCGAATCTAACATCTTCATTTCATAACTGACTGATCCATCCTTTTGCCAGAGGGTAACCTTTTTAGCACCGGGACTCCATGCTCGCACTACCCATCCCGGTAAATCCGCAAGAGGATGCATACCAAGAAATTCGTGAGGTTCGCCAAGTGAGCCATTAATGCAGGCTTCCAGTTCATCGGAACGAATGATCATGTTAATTGAATCATTATCTTTGGTTAAGAATTTTGCGAGCTTCGATATTGAGTAATAATTTCACATTTCTTGCTTGTGACCGAAGCAGTTCCCAACATCGTACGATTGTGCGTTTGCTTCAATTTACCTTTTTCATATCCGTGTTTTCTTTAGGTTTTCACTTGTTTTCGCAGATGCGTAACAACAACGAATCCAGCGGCTTGGTGCTAAATGCGGAAAATCCTCTTGAATATAATGATCAAGATAAAACCGTCACAGCTTCTGGGCATGCGATCCTCAGAGGCGATGGTATTCTTCTCCTAGCAGACCGCATTTCATGGAATAGGCAATCTTCGATTGTAATTGCCCAAGAAGATGTAATTTTAGGAGTGTCCGGATATAGATTGCTTGCCGAAAGCCTTATCCTCGATCTGAAGTCAGGTACTTTTACGGCTGAGCAGGTAAAAACTGGTATCCATCCATGGGTCGTCAGTGCCACTGATTTAGTCGCCACTGATTCCAATTACACATTTTCAAATGCAATTCTCGCACACGAAAATCACGAAATGCTTTCCCCTAGCCTTTCTGTTTCTGAGGTGTCGTACGATGAGAACAGCTCCATAATAAAAGCAAAAGGCGTACGCCTGCGTATTGGTGAGAAGACTATTGGCAGGCTACCTAACCTGAGCCATACTGTTTCAAGTTTTGAATCAAGATATGAACTACTGGGTGGGGAACAAAGGCCACTTGGTTGGTATCTTGGAGCAAGGACAGATTTACATCGAACGCCCAAGTCTCAATCAGAAATTACAGTAATTTCTTATTTCGACAGAGGGGTTTTCTTGAGCCCTCAATTTTCATACCTTGAACCTGGAATTGAAGAGGATTCCTTCTTACACTGGGATTTCCGCCTAAGCGGAATCAAGGATGACGGAATATCAAGTCCAGACAGTCGTGGACTCCCGATAGATCCAGAGCGGGGTTATTTACAAATTTTGGGCATCAGTCGTTTTAAGGAAAAATGGAGATTAGCGGCAGAGATGAATGCTTTTTCTGATTCTGAAGTCTATCGCGATTATGACAGGGAAGGCTTTGAGCAAAGCCAGTGGAATAATAACGCTCTAGAAATAGCTTATGATGGGAATGATCTTTCAGTTTCAATAGCCACGCGTTGGCAGGGAAATAAATATGAGTCACAGGCAGAAACATTACCCGATGTGCTACTGACTTATGGTCCCAAACCTCTTTGGAACAAATGGACAAGTGACAGTTTTCAAGTAGAGTATGCTGATCGTAATGTAAGGGATTCATTTGGCATTAAAGGCGATTCCTATTCCAAATTTGACTTTGGATACAAGAACGAGGGAGTCTTTTCTCTGATACATGGAATGACTTACATACCATCTGTGAGTTTCCGGTGGCAGACTTATGATGTGCAAGATGGAAATAACCCGACTCGAAGTTTCTGGGAGACCGGTAATGAGATCAGGTATAGTATGCACGCTGATTATCAGTGGGAGAATACCATCTGGCGGGTTGACGGGTTGAGGCACTCAATGACTTTCAGCTTAAGGCACAACCATACTCACGCACTTAAGCAATCGTCCGTCGGGGCAACTCCTCTCATTGAACCATACATTGAGAGTCCCAACTTAGGCCCGATTGAACTCCTTGATTATCTTGACTCGGATAATTTATCTCCCTTCGAGGTACTTCGAGCAGGTTGGGAACATGAACTTTCAGCAAATAAGGATAATATGTTTACTAGGTGGCTTAGTATGCAGTTCTACCAAGATCTTTGGATAGACACGAAATCTAGTTTAATGCCTGCTCCCTATTTTTACGCACAATCGCAGTTCCATCCCGCTCGGTGGTTAAGTCTCGATCTTCAGGCAAAAATAAACACCGACTCAGGAAACTTAAGCCGGAGCTCATATGGAGTTCAACTCTTAGACGGAATCGTCAATCAAGTTTCCCTTCGATACCTTGCATATGAAATTGGTAACGATAATGTACAGGCAGAAATGTCGCATCGCCTTAGCAACACGAAGATCCTCTCTGGGGCGATTCGTTATTCACCTGCTTTGAAAACCATTCCCTATTGGACTGGTTCGTTAATAATGAACAGTCCTGTGGGATGGCAATGGACTCTTTATTTGGCACAACGCAGGGGGACACTTCGTGAAAATGAGTTGAATTGGGGATTGGGAGTTAACTTGTTCAGTTTCTAATAGAATATTCTGAGAGGTTGACTAAACCCGAAACACGTTAATATATTGATAAATATGACAAAACGCTTCAATCCTAACCCCCAATTACCGGTTAAAGACCCGAAGGTCATGGCTCATCTTTTAGGGCTGGGACTAGATTGCACGGACGGACACAAGAGGATTACACAGGCTGACAAATTCTCTATCTTGGGAGGTTCTGAAAAAACTCATGACAACATGACTGAAACTCTATGTAAAACCTTCGAGGATCTTAAAAACAAAGGTAAGACTTTACAGGATGCTTCCATGGAAGAGATCTCGGACTTAATTAAGAAAAATACGCCTAACTTATAATCTTCTCGCTAAGAAAGACTTTATTATGTCAGCCCCTGCTCCAGAACCACCTCGCCCGACACTCAAACTTACCCCCAAGGAGGGCGAACCCGTTAAACCTCTTCCACCCGGTTCCCCTAAGTTTAAAGTAACCAAAACCCCATTTGCGAACCAGGCTCTCCCTCCATCGCCTGCCCCCCCTGCAGTGCCTAACCCCGTACCTGCTCCAAACTCACCACCTTCACCTGCGCCACCACCTCCATCTCCTGCAAGTCCATCTTTACCTGGAGCAGTAAGTCCACCTGCTCCAAGTGGTGCACCTAAACCACCACCAGGCATCGCCCCATTGCCTCCATCCCCCACTGTACCAACTGGTGCACCTGTGCCTGCTCAACCAGGTGCAACCAAACCTGGCATTGCCCCGTCACTTAGTGGAGGTACTCCAACATTAGGACCTAAACCAGTTCCTCCAAGCATGCCTTCTGTCGCCCCCACTGGCCTCCCTCCCCTTGGAGGGGGTACCAAACCTCCTATTCCTCAAGCTGCTACTCCTGGTGCTCCACCTTCACCAACTGGCGGACCCTCACCAGTTGCTCCCCCTAAAGGAGCTGCGGCCCCGGCGGCTTCCCCAGCTAAAGCTAAGCCAAGTATTCTCTTTCTTCTCTTGGATTTTCTTGTTTTCGGAGGATCTGTTGCTGGATGTGTATTACTTTTTCTTAATTATTGAATTTAATGAGCGAACCTATTAATCTAAATAAAGATAGCTTTGATAAAGCTATATCTGCAAACGACAAACCAGCACTGGTCGATTTCTGGGCACCTTGGTGTGGTCCATGTAAGGCACTTTCGCCCATTTTAGCGGAGATATCCTCTGAAATGAGTGATGATGTAAATATTTACAAAATCAATGTCGATGAGAATACTGAATTGGCACAGGAACATGGCGTTCAATCTATCCCAACTATTTTAGTCTACAAAAAGGGTGCTCTTTCAGAAACTGTAGTCGGACTGAAATCCAAGGAAGAATTGATTGAGATTATTAACTCTTGATTGATTATTTTCCTTTTCTACCTCCACAAATTCTGCAGTCAGTTCCGTTTGGTTTTGCCATAAGTGATCCTCTACCCCGCTCATAAAAAGAGCAACCCGGTCGGTGTATTTTTCCAAAACTGGTCACCCAAAAAGATATTTGAGGCAGCATCTGGTTACTGCGTAGATAAGCACTTGGCAAGCTGGGTTGCGGTTTCTGCAAGAATAGTCGCTCGGAATTGTAATTAAATCCTGTCTGCCAAATACCATGGTTGGCTCGTTTTGCTTTTAACTGTGCCAAAATAAAAGGCCCAAATCTACCAGTTTCTTTTTCATTATGCCAACCAACACCTAGTGTGATGCATTCAGTGGCGAAATCCGTTCGCCCTTGATTTATTCCGACTGTAACAACCTTGAAGTTGTTCTCGTCAAACACGCGCTTTACCTTGATCTTTGGAGTGGTGGTTAAAAGAGATTTTTCGGAAAAGGTGATGGCTTTATCATATCCTGGTTGCCCCCTTTCAGGAAAAGAAACACCCCAAGTTCTCATACGAATTACATAATCACTTGCCTGAAGGTCAAAAATTCCGGGTTTAATGATACGAATTACCTTATTGTTTATGCCAGACTGATTCGAGTCCCCGGAAGGGCTTTCAGTAGATACAAGCTGTGCGTACCCTAGCGATGCACAAAGATAAAAAAGAACCGGTAAACTGCAATGGAATTTAAAAGCAAAATAAAGCATATTTAATTAACTTTTTAATCTTAATTTTGAATGCTTGCAAAAAAAATAAACAATCTTAAAAGTACACAATCAGAAAGCGCATTCTTGATCAGAAAGATTATGTCCCCACCCAAGAGACCAAAAGCCTCCACTATTGGAACGCCCATTTATCATCGTAAACGAAGAAATTGGCAGGACGATCGTGATCTTTTGACTGAAGTAAACGGAGTGATCAGTAAAATTGATGGGCCTTATGATTATTATTCTCCTTCCGTCAAAGGATTCTTTGATAAAGTTGAATCAATAAAAGTAAAGGGATTTGAAGAAAACCCAGACGCTTTTTTTCTGGCCATGTGGGTCCGGGAAAAACTGAGTGACCTTTTAATCACTCAGGGTACATACAGCTTATATGTTCATCCTCTTTCCCTACCAGAGGATGTTGAGCAGGTAATTAAACTTGAGGAGAAGAAAGCGACCAACACTGGGCACGATGGACACACCAATATATCTCTTGCGAGCCTCTTCCCTAACCCAAAACTCCGTGCCTTCGCTTTAGAGCGTGTTCAGATGCTACATCGAGGAGATTTAATTGCTTATCTTTCTTCTCTCGTTGCACGAGAAAGGGAATCACTAATGTCTTGTTCTGCAACCATCATGGACCTAATTCATATTTGCGAGCACAAGATCAATCTCCGGAAACTTACAGTCAAAAAAAGATTTACAGTGGGAGAAACTGACCTCTGGATTCCATCCTTGTCCTTAGGTATTGAAGTTCGTGATACATGGAATGAGAAGCAACCTCGTGCCCGAGACCCGAAATCTCTCGCACCACTTCTGGAAACTCCTCAGCC
>NHCX01000095.1 GCA_002168015.1 Verrucomicrobia bacterium TMED44 | reverse complement strand
CATTTTCCTCTTCATTAAGGGGAAGATAAAGGGCGAGATTTTCTTCTTTAACCACTGGTGGTCGGAAAAGGATTTCCTTGGTTGTACGCAGGTTGCGTTCTCCGGTAGATGAGGAGGTCGCAGCTCCTTCCGCTAATTTGATCTTTATGCGGGCTGGGTTTGTGTGTGGGGTAAGATTCAGGGTGTAAGTCGCGCCGGAACCGGAAATATTGGCGACACTAGCACCTGAAACAACCAAATCTTGACTCGAAATTCCGCTACCCGTGGGTTGAGAGGATTTGAATGGATGATTCGAAGGCAATGTTGAGGTTACCCCCCATTTATGAGCCAAGTAACCTTCAATTTTCGAACGTTGGGCAGTGGAACCAACTGCAATGATCTCTCCAATTTCACCGGTCCAGGTGGGTACGCTTGTGGTACCTGTCCATTTTAATCCAATACGATCAACCTTTAGGTTACCAGTCACATTACTACTTTGAAAACGCTCGATTCCGTTGACACGTAGGGTGAGGAGTCCTCCATTTAAGCTGTATTCATGAATCTGATAGGCCGAATCAGAATAGCCTGTGACTGCGGAGCCAGCAGCTTTCGAAACATTGTTCACATGCCAATAGAGTTTACGACCGGAACCGGCATCAAAAAAAGCAGTCCTTTCTGTTCCATTGTTCGATAATAAGTAGCCGTGACCTTTTAGGAGAACAAAGAGGTTGATCGCCGGTTTGTTCACATCCCTAGCTAAATCTAGACCATCATCAGTTCCGTCAAAGGAAAGTGTGTTTAAGCTGTTGGTAGATGTGCTTCCAGTGGTAGGACGGTTTGCTACGGTAGATTGAACCGCTTCATAGCCATTCCCACTTTTATCCTGCCAAATACTCACTGCGTTGGATGAATGAGAAAGGGAAGAAGTGTCACTAGCATCCAACCATAATTCCAAATCAGAAATAGTGGATGGTTTAAATGAAGTAGTGAAATCATTGGCAAAATTACTGACCGCATGATTGGAACCATTTTTCTTGAATGTTACAGTAACCGGAATTGGATAGGCTTGGGTTGGACTGGTCGCATTTATTTCTGCGGATAGTCCGCGGCCGATTCCGGCCATAAGGNCACGATTGGCATGATCGAGTGGAAGTTGATGAGAAATCCCCCATTTGTTGGCAAGGTATCCCTCAATTGCCAGTCGTTCGTAAGCATTTAATACCCGGTCAAAGGCAATAAATTCCGCTACTTCACATTTGGAGAACTCGGTGTTAGTTTGATATCCTCCAAATTGAAGCTTACGGGGCAGATAATTACTATTGTGAGCACCTCCGCCATTGACATTACCAACCCGTGTCCCGTCAAAAAAGGTATTACCCTGGTCATTGGAATTCATTGATGCCACATGCAGGTGAAAATTGGTATCCCATCCCCGACCTATTTGACNGGGATTATCAGTTAACCAAGCGTTGAAATGCCACTTATTCATGTTGGCTCCATGGTATCCAAAGATCCAGTTGTGAGTTCGGTCAGATATAACCCGCCTGTGGTCGGTGGAGTGGGTATATCGAGAGATAGAAAACATGGTGAATTCACGCCTGCCTCCCCATTCATTGTCGGAATAGTATGCATCATCTCCGTCAAAATTGACCACTCCAAGCCCATTTTGGGATGACCAGGAAGGATCTCCGGCCTTGGTCAAATGATATGCGTTGCCGGATTTGTCGCTCCATGCATGCACGGCATTGCCACTGCTGTAATTTGAATCCGTGGTGCCATCCGCATTGAGGTCGGATGCATCATACCACATTTCGACATCACCAAGAGAATTAGTCGAAAGGGTGGCTGGATAAGAAGCCTGAAACGTTTTACTAACTACATCATTTTGGTAAACTCCGCCGCCGCCGGCTGCAGCCCCTTTGGGTATGGTAATTGTAATCGTCGAGGGGAAACTTGTGGGAGTAATGTTGAAGGTGTAAGTGTGACCACCAGCTCCGGATGAAGCAGAAGCAAAGTTAGTTGCCAAACCTCCACTTACTGAAATATCATTCGGGGCAAAACCCGTGACTCCCAAGTTATATCCCCCTCTTTTGAAAGTAACACTGACGGGAACTGGACTGGCATTGGCAAAATTGTCCACTGTGAAGACTGGAATGGTGGGGGTGTAGTATCCTTCTCCCGCACCGTTTGCATACATAGCCGTGATCGCGGATGCATTGAGCTCTTTGGAATAGAGTCGGAAATCATCTATGGATCCAATAAAATTAACTCTGCCGGCACCCGTGCGGTCGCCACCGATAGTAAAGTTGGTCGATTCTCCGATGTTGAACTGGCTTGTAATTGAATCACCGGTCTTGGTAACGGATGAGCCATCCACATAAAAGGTTGAATTATTTTTACCGTTGTTTGGTTTTACCACCACCGCATGATGCCACAATCCATCCGCATAAGTTGAATTAGTCTTGTTAGAACCTCCTGCATTATCCAGACGAACCCGGCCGCTCTCAAAAACAAAGTTGTATCGAGTTCCGGCTGCATTTACTCCCCAACCCACTATATTTTGCAGATTGGGAGAATTAGAGGTGGATTTAAACCACAGGGCTATGGTAATCGGTCCGGTTCCGGTAACTCCGCGAAATGATTCGACATTCACCTGATCTCCGGTGCCATCAAATTCGAGGGCGTATCCGCGCTTACCTGCTACCCAGGTAGGGTCGCCGAACAGAGTTCCATCAAGACCACTTGAAGATCGATCCTTGGTTATTGTCCCGGTACCTTCGTCAAAGGGAAGATAGAGCAAAAGAGAACTATCATCAGTGACCAAATTACGAAATTGAGTCAAAGCAGAGGCAGAACCGGTTTGAGAACCCCCGGCGGTTACTGCGGCACCGGATGGAATACTTAAATTAATAATCGCGGGATAAGTGGTCGGTACAATATTAAATGTATAGGTATGCCCGGATCCTGCAAAATTGGAGATGGTGGCATTGGTGGCATTAATGTCGGACTCTGTAAATCCGGTGACTGTCACATTGGAGCCGTCCTGTTTAAAGGTAACACTGGCTGAAATGGGGGAACTACCCGAAGTTTGAGCAATCGTAAAGACAGGAGCAGGCAGGGTGGGTTTTTTGACCAGGACCAGGCGGGCCGGAACATGTTCATCCACATTGCCTGAGCTGGCCTCAATGGTAACTCCAACAGTGACTACATCGTTTGCCTTTAACCCGTTAAGGGATGTGACCAGAGCACCGGATGAATGATTGTGCCCACTTGCATTTCGGATGTAGTGGGAAGAAACTTCAGCACCGGAAACACCATTTCCATTCACCCGAACCACCATTTTAGGGTTTGCCCTGGCAACGGATGAGGTGAGTCCGTCCGTATACATAAGCAGATAATCGCCATCCGCGTCGACGGATACCTGATGGGCATTGGAACTGGTCGAGTGGGTGAATTTAGCAGAGTCAATCGTTTCCTGAGTTGCCCATTTGACTTCCCCCCCAACATTCCAGTTGTCTCCTGAAGAAAGTTGGGTGGCAGTTGCAGAAAATAGATTGCTAGCGTTGGATAATTTCTCAATGAAAACCGAAGCTTTCTCGTTAGTCGGAACAACCAATGAACCACTTGCTGCCCGCTTGCTAAGCTCAAAAGTTAAAATCTTGTTGGCAGAAGCAGTTTGAATAAGCCCAACCCAATGAACGGAAGATTTGCTTGTGGCATCTGCGTTTCTGACATATCCCTGTGCCGCGAAACCGCCAGAAACTTGTACCCCGTCAATTTTGGGTATTAGTTGGGGGGATGCTCGCGAGCGATTGTTGCTGAGCGGAACATTGGCGAAAACCAAATATTTTCCAGAATTTGCTAAGGTGATGTTATGACTATTGGAAGAATTACTATGAGTGTAGCCAGAATCGGCAACTTCCTGAGTCCATTGCAGTTGAGAAGCAGTATCAGGGTTGAGATCAGTACCGGCAACTGTCCGGGTGGCGGTGGCGGAAAAAATGGTCCGTGCAGGGGCAATTTTCTCAAGGAAAAGAGTGGCCGTACCAATCTTGACAGAATTTTNNGTGGCANTATCGAAACTTTTNGCAAAAATTTCGATNTAATCNTTCGCTGANAAAGCGGGAATCAATAAATGCATATGCCCGCTACTTTCTGTATGACCGGAATCATGACGGATGTATGTTGAGCGAGCGGTTGCGGTTTGGATAATGGCACTTCCGTTCTTTTTGGCGAAAAAGTGTACTTGTGATCGTTTGTCAGCCGTTTTCACATTTTCACTAATGGGACCGGTGAAAGCGAGAAAGTAATCTCCGGCAGCTTTGACCTTGAGGCGGGTGGGTGTGGAGGCATTAAAGTCAAANACACCCGGGTCCATGTCGGTGCTCGACCATTTTATCGCAAGCGAGCTGCCGGCATTGGCCTCGGGAATCACACTGCTGTTGTTGGAAAGACTGGATCCTTTAAGAAGGGCACCCCCTTCCACGGTTGCTTCGGTATGATCCAATGTGACAAATAGGAAAGATGAAAAAAATAAAATACATTTTTTCGAGAATGTCGTTCTCTGTATGACCATAAATAGTTAAAAGGTAAAAAAGTTATTCATTACATGGGCTATTAACGAATNTTTATTATATATTACGTAAAAATATAACTTAAATAAGACTATTAGGGTGTAAATTATTAATAATTAATAATGCTTATGTCCTAAAATTTATCACCTTATATCCTACTCAAAAATTTTCAGCTTTTTTTGAAAAATCGATTGATTTTCGATTTTCTTTTAAATTTTTTAATCACCTGGAAATCATTTTCATATCCACATATTATTCAAAAGCTAAGATCCTCGTAAAGAGCCTGGAGGTCAGCCAAATTTTGGATATAAAAGTCAAAAAAAACTTTTTTGTAACAAACCGAAGCTTTTCTGGTTTATTTGCTGAAAGCTTTNGTTGCCTTTGCTACTTGGCAATGGATAGTCGCGGAGATGTCAGGACTTTATATCAAGCCGTAATTCAATTTGCGTAGCAGGATTCGGGTAAATACGCGGTTTCTGGTAACCATTATTTCATCCATTCTCGACCTGTAAACATAGAAGCGTTTCCATCATTTCCGATAATTGCTAACTGCCGATACTCTGGATTTGGGTCACTGGCCGTGATCAACCCGACTCCTTCGTCGGCCGATTTCCCGTGTGCGAGCAATTCAAGCCCAATGGGTCCGTATCTCGGGTTTCCCCATGCCTGACTAGCCACCGCCCCGATGCCGGCTTTTGCATAAGGGAACACGGAGCCAACGGCCACAAACTTCGATTGTACCGCAACTCCGATTTCTCCTGTCTTCAGATCTCTGGCAACAATCGAAAAAGTGGAAATCGAAGGTTGATGAAATTCAGCCCATGCAAAGACTCTGGGAGCACAAACCATGCATATTTAAGAATTTCCATATTGCTTAGCTTAAATTGAAAACAAACTCCTTCAAATCCCAATTATCCCGCAAGCAGGGCTTAAAACATTAAAGTCTTTGATTGCTTGGCTTTTACCAAAAAGAGAGAATGTCTAAGCAATGAGTCAATTTGAATTGTTAAAGTTGTGCAGGGCCAGTCTTACTCGGTATGGAGTTATGAATTCGTGCAGATTACTGATCGATGATTACCTGTTTGACCTTAAGCATGGGACTAAAACCGCGGGAATTTACTCCAAAAGTCGGATTGAAAAATCAAACCCGACTTTAAAGGGAACCGTGGTGCAGTATCAGGGTACATCCAGTAGGCTCTTTCAGGTTGCGATGAAAGACTTGGATTCCTCAGTATTCAAGGGTGATTTTATCGATTTTGGCTGTGGTCGGGGTAAGGTGTTGTTGATGGCCCTTGATTATCCATTTATGAAACTTCATGGAGTGGAATTGTCCGATAAACTTGTTAAAGAGGCTGAAAAAAACCTTGAGAACTATTGTGCAAAAAAGAAAAAGAATCCCCTTGCTAGCATTTGCTTAGGTGATGCCCGTTTTTTTCAGATTCCGCCAACCGCTAGCTTATTCTTTTTTTATAATCCTTTTACCTGGTCTATTTTCGAACATGTAGCTGAAAATATTCAGGAAAGTCTTAGAAGACATCCACGGGAGACAAGATTGATCTACATCAATGATCTTTACTGGAAGGAACTTGAGAAAAAGGAGATGCAATGCGTTTCCCGGGGCAGTGAATTCAGGATAAATTATTCGGTTTGGAAACCCTTGGTTTCGTAAGTTGAAAAAGACTTTCGGGTAGTCAAATAGGGCAATTCTTATGGTTTAAACAAAGGTCATTCGCCTTGACCCTAATCTGAAAACGCTTACTTTTAGACTCTTCTTTTGATGCCGGGCTAGCTCAATTGGTAGAGCAGTTGACTCTTAATCAATTGGTTCGGGGTTCGAGTCCCCGGCCCGGTACCAAGAATGTTTGCTTAGCAACAACCGCTTTCTGGAGAGCACCCTGAGCTATTTTGTGCAGGNACTAAATTAACTGGTTGAGCTTCAGGGATACCGCATTTTTCCTTGGCGAGGCAGTCCGTCTGAGTTGCCGTGAGGAGGAACCTGTTTCCGTCAAAATCCAGGCCATACTTGCCGATGGTTTCGGATTGGTATTCAATTTCGACCTCAAGATTTTCCAGTCCCAGCTCTTTTTCGGCCATGGAAATGATTTCAATCACTTTTTCCGGTTCCAACCGGTGATCATAGTCATCGGCTGCCCATAATTGGAAGTTTGCCACCTTTTCTTCTCGAACAGTTCCTCCACAATCAACATAATTCTTACTGATCATACCAACTTCAGTGAGGTGGAAATGAGGAGCCACATGGCTGCCATTGGGGAGAACGAAAGTTAGCTTCTCAAGCGTGGTTAATGTATTTTTGAAATCTATAATATTCATTAGNNATGACAAGATAAAGATGAGGGCATTTCTTTCAAGAAAAAGCTTTAGTGGTTGCTTGAATTTCCTATTGCCTGTCCGGCAATCCTTCCGGTGGTCCAGGCCGCCTGAAAATTAAATCCACCGGTTATTCCGTCAAGGTTCAGGCATTCGCCGGCAAAGAAAAGTCCTTGGTGAAGTTTACTTTCCATTCTTTGGAAATCTACTTCCTTTAGGCAAATTCCTCCACAGGTCACGAATTCATCCTTATTGGTTGTTTTACCATCCACTTCTAAGCGCATGGCAGAAAGATTATTTTGCAAGCGAAGGTTTTTCTCCCGGCTAAGGTGTGCCCATGTCGTATCATTTTCAATTTGAGTCAGTGAAACCAATTTGCTCCATAATCTTTTGGGGATTTCTGGAAATGGATTTTGAGTGATCCGCCGGGTGGGATACTTTTTTCGCAGGATATTGAAATGATCTGTAAGATTTTTAGGAGAGTCAGAACCGAGCCAATTTACGGAGACTTCGAACTTGTACTTTGCTTCTGCGAGTTGTTTCGCATCCCATGCGGATGCCTTAAGGATGGCTGGACCACTCAATCCTCGGTGAGTGATGAGAAGGGGCCCCGTTTGTTGCTTGCCTTTTGGTATGGTCTGAATGCAGGCATTCTGTACGGATAGACCAGACAAACCTTTCATCGGATGATTGGGTAAATTGAATGCGAAAAGGGAAGGGATGAGCGGATGAATTGTGTGTCCAAGTTCTCGAAGTTGATCCAAAATAATTGATTCCTTAAGAGAACCGAGGGCGAGGCATACCTTATCAATCATGATGGTATCACCTGAGGAAAGGAGGATTTTCCATTTATCATTTTCCTTCACCATGCCAGAAACTCGTTGGTTAAGCTGGATAGAAATCCCAAGTTTTCGACTGCTCTGCTGGAGGCAATCGATGATAGTTTGAGATTGATTGGAAACTGGAAACATCCGACCGTCACTTTCGGCTTTGGTCTTCACTCCCTTTTTTTCGAACCACTCAATGGTATCCCTTGGTTGCCAATGATGAAAAGCACCTCGTAGTTCACGAGAGCCGCGTGGATAATGTCTACTTAATTCCGTAGGATCAAAGCAGTGGTGAGTNACATTNCANCGNCCNCCTCCGGANATTTTNACTTTTCGNAGAACCCGNNTNCCNCCTTCTANNATAGTAATNNCAGCNTNGGGATTCNTTTCGGCAGCCGAAATGGCAGCGAAAAAGCCAGCTGCTCCGCCTCCAATTATAACTACCTTTTCTTTTTGTTCCACCAAACAAACTTTAACAAGTAAGAGCAGGAGACGAAAGCAAGGAATCCATAAATATTCTATCGAGTTTGCGGTTTACCATTTTTCAGGCAATCTTGTTGTTATGTTTCACCCTGGAAGTTTTGGAGATTCGAATGACAAATTTCAACCCCTGCCCAAAAAGCAGGAACCCTCGGTCTTCCGAGCTATTTTATTCATGGTTGGTATGCTCGTCTTTTGGGTCTTAAGCTTTATGTTGGGTTTGAAATTGGGAATGGGTTGGTATGCTTGGCCTCTCGGATCCTTCTTTCTATTCTTTATCTTTATTGGATATAATTTTTTTAAGTTTCGCAGGTCTGGTTAAATTTCGCTACCAGAACTTAAGTTTTTCGTAGATTTCTCTTTCCAGAAAACAACTCATGCCTTTAAGAAAAGGTGTGGCAAATACTCGTATAGTAAGTAATTCTTTTTCGGGATTTAATTTCTCACATGAGTGAGTTTGAGGAAGCGGATACCCTCCAAAGGAGCAATGGCATCCTTCTTTTCGGTTCGAATGACCCGAATGTTCTTGTGGAAGAGTGTGCCAGGCAACTGGAGGTTCCTCTTTCTGACCCACTTAAAGAAGAGGAGTTTCTTGTGCAAAGCCGAGGAATGGCCACATGGCTACAACTAGGTATCGCCAAGCAAAATGGAATTTTTGCTCGTGGAAGATTTCGTTTTCAAGAGGAAGCCATTTGGATGATTTTAAGAGGATTCTTTGGGGAAGGGCCTGAAAAAAACCCATATACGAAAGAAGGTATGGCGTGGAAGATATTTGATCTCCTCCCGGGTTTAATGGCTGAAGATTCAGCAACATTTTCATCCTTGCTTGATTATGTTGGAGAAGAGGATTTACGGGATGGAAACCGAGTTTTCCGTCTTTGCCGTCAAATTGCCACCCTTTATGATTCCTACCTTACCTATCGTCCAGAATTGATTCTTGGTTGGAATGAATCCAAATTTCCTGAAGATCGGAATCGATGGCAGGCTCTACTTTGGAAAAAGTTAAGGTCAGCCCTNGGTTTTAAGACATTACCGGAATTAGTGACTCGCATACAAGGTGGNATCCATCCCCGGCAATTGGATTGGCTCCCCGAAAGGCTTTCGGTTTTTGGAATTTCAACCATGCCTCCTCTTTTCCTGAATGTATTAAAAGCCTATGGTCAGGTCCGACCGCTGAAGATTTTTTCTCTACAACCTGCTCCTGTTTTCTGGGGTGAGATCGAGTCTGAAAAGTGGAAGTTACGGGCACTTAAAAGGGCTGAAGTTCAGGCAGGTTATCCAGTGGATGAAGAATTATTGAGTGATCGGGCAGGAAATCCATTGCTAGGTTCTTTGGGCAGGACTGGGCGTGAGTTTTTTAATATGTTGGTAGATCAAGACGCNCATGATTGCCCCTTAGTCTTTCGAAAACCTGGAGGTCANCAAATACTACANAGGCTTCAGCGGTGGATCTTTGATGCCCTGGGTGAAGAGACTGAAGCCATGTCTGTGGCAGAAAGCAAAGACGATAGCCTCGTGGTTAATAATTGCCATGGACCGATGAGGGAGACCGAAGTTTTAAGAGATTATCTTTTAAAACGATTTCGGGATGATCCGAGTTTACAACCGAGCGAGGTGTTGGTGATGATGCCAAGTCCCGAAGAATATGCGCCTTATATNCGAGCCACATTTGGAGGAATGGAAGAAGGGATGCCAAGAGATTTTCCATTTTCAATCGTGGATCGAGAACCTAGAATGGAAAGTCACTTAATTGATTTTTTATTTGATCTGCTCGAGTTTTTTGATGGTCGAGCCACCAATCGCGAAGTACTCGACCTTCTTGATGCNCTTCCGTCTCGGGTTAAAAATGAGTGGGAAGACATTGANTTGGAGATTTTTCGCAAATGGATTGATGATTGTCATGTGTATTGGGGCTTCAATGAGGCTCACCGTGAGAGGTGTGGTTCAACTGCGACCAATGAGCATACATGGAAACACGCGTTGGACAGGATGTCTCTTGGGTTTTGCATGCGTGGGGAAAATAAGGAATTATGGAATGGCACTTTACCGTATGATGAAATCGAAGGAGAGAATAGCATCCGGTTTTCTCAATTATTCAGGTTCCTCTCCTCTCTTTCTGCATTTGAAAAACAATCCCGTGCTGAACAGAATCTTTCGATTTGGTGCGATTGGCTTGGCCGGTTAGCAAATGAGTTTTTTCCTCAGAATGACCAAACTTTACTTGATCGTAGAAAAATCAATGAGGCCATTGAGGACCTTGGTTCAGAATATTGTGCATTGTCCGAGGACAGGGTAGTCCCACTTCGAGTGATTCGTTACCATCTCGGGAATGTGCTGGAGGTCGGATCGCCTCAAGGCCGTTTTTTAACCCAGGGCGTTACTTTTAGTGGTTTGCGACCGATGAGAAGTGTGAGCGCACGGGTGATTTGTATACTAGGCATGAACGACCAAGCTTTTCCTCGTCAGGACCGTTCTCCTAGTTTTGATCTTTCGGGAGACAGACGACCAGGAGACCGGTCCGCTCGGGAAGATGACAGGTATTTATTTCTCGAGACAATTTGGTGNGCAAAAGATTTTCTATATCTAAGTTATGTAGGACAGTCGATTCGCCAATCCCAAGATATTCCGCCCAGCGTGGTGATAACGGAGTTATTAGATGGTCTAGATAAAATAGTGGAATGGCAGGATGAAGATTGTAATACGATTAGAGCCAAGGACGCGATTGTGTGTCGGCAGACCCTCCATTCATTTGGGCAGGAAAATTTTTTAGGTCTTCGAATACCGCGGTCATTCTCGATGCCAAATTTAAAAGCAGCCCGTTCCCTTTTGCATCCAGAAAAAAAGATTCTTCCATTCGTTAATGGATCAATGAATGTGAATGAAAACAGGAATACTGAAATTTCCCTNAGAGACTTAGTTGAGTTTTTTACGAATCCCGCAAAATCTTTCCTTAGATATTCCTTAGGTATGAAGTTGTGGGACGAGGAAGCCTCTCCACCAGACTGTGAGCCTTTAGAGATCGATAGCCTGGAGAAATATAAATTAATGAGTCAAATGTTGGATGTGTTGCTCGCTGGCAATGATATTTCTACCCTATATGAATTGGAAAAAGCAGAGGGTCGCTTACCACCGGCAAATCTTGGTGAAGTTTGGTTTCATGAGTCGCAAAGAGAAGTCGAGGCTTTCATNAAACAATGGGGCGATCTGCTAGTCCCATCTGCATTTGAACCCCAATCTTTTGAGCAGGAAATTGCCGAATTTTCTTTTCGTGGAGAAGTTCCATCTTTAAGGAATNAAAAACATATTCTNTTNAGATGTTCCAAAAAAATTAGTGGCAAAGATAGGGTACGCTTATGGGTTGAACACATATGTGGTTGTGCATTTTCTTCCGAGGATTCTTTTCAAACGCTTTTCTTATGTACCGATCAAAAATATTTACACGCCAGTCCGGTTCCGCAGAAACAAGCATTAGGTATAATCGAGCAATTAATTTTGCTTCGTGAATCCGGGCTAGGACAACCCCTTCCTTTTTTCCCAAATTCTTCCCACGCGTATCATGAATCGATCCAGCAATCTTCGATTTCAAATGATTCCACCGAAGAGGAGGTTAGAAAAGCAAAGCTAGCTGCGATGTATTCCGCTGAAAAATCATGGGCTTCCATAACGATTAAAGGTGACCGAATCCCGGGGGAGGGTGATGATTTTTCCTACCAGACTTGTTTCGGGAAAAAACCATTTGATGAACCGGGCTTTGCCCAATTATCAGCTCAAATTTTTGAGCCCTATGATCAATTTGTAAAATTGGAAACTAAAGAATGAAGCCATTTGATTGCACATCAGAATCTTTGGATAAGGGAGTTACCTTACTGGAAGCGAGTGCAGGAACTGGGAAGACCTATGCCTTGGCGAGGATTTTCCTGCGCCTCGTTGTAGAAGAAGGCGTAGAAGTAGGCAAACTACTCACGGTCACCTTTACCTCCGCAGCGACCGAAGAGTTGCGCGGACGGATTCGAGAATTGCTGGTGCTTGCCCTGGCATCCTTACAGGCAGAGCCGAAAACTGATGAAGATCAGACTATAAAGAGATTAAGAAATTTAGGCTCAGTTTCACCAGAGGAATGTATTCGGAGGCTACGCTTAGCCATTACCAGTTTTGATNAGGCNATTATCAGCACAATCCATGGATTTTGCCATCGGGTATTGGCGGAAAATTCGTTGGAAACAAATTGTTTATTTGATGCGGAATTAGACCAATCAACTGATCACCTTATTTTAGATGCAGTTCGCGATTATTGGCGGATCAACTTCTCCGGAGCTAATCCTTTGGTCTCGGCGGTCGTTTCTATTGAAAAAATAAAGACCGATAGTGCCTTTCAATTTTATAAGAAATTACCAAGTACCCAGGATTATGAGATCGGTTTTAACCCGGGGATGAGCTTCCTTGATGCTCAGGATAATCTGCTTCAAGTATTTAAAGATGTAGGGTTGAGCTGGGTAAATGGAAAAGAAGATTACCTCGAATATGTTTCCTCCAAAATTTATAAATATACCGCTTATAAAAAAGTAAATTTACATGTCGCACTTTTGGATCGAATTTTTATTCAAGGTGGATCAGTGACCCCAGATTTGATCGAGATTTTTGAATTTGTAAGGGAAGCAAAATTAAAACCTTTGAAAGATTTCCGGGATGAAGCAAAACCAGAATTTGCGATCTTAGCAGAGGAGTTTTGGCAGAGTATCGAAAACTTCTCGCAAGCTCTACGGGTGGATTGTGTGACATTTATTAATCAGAGGTTGTCAGAATGGAAGAGTGAACGAGGAATTTTATCTTTTGATGATCTTCTTAGTATTACAGCAAATGCGATTGTAAGAAAAGATTCGGTGGGTGAAATATTAAGGGAATCCTTACGATCCTCATTTGAGGTAGCCATGATCGATGAATTTCAGGATACAGATCCTGTACAATTCACAATTTTCCGTGAATTGTTTGCTGGTACGGGTCGGCATTGGCTCTTCTTGATCGGAGATCCCAAGCAATCTATCTATCGGTTCCGGGGGGCTGATTTAGAAGCTTACTTTGATTTTGGCCGCAAGACCGAAGGGCGAAAATTTTCGTTGGAAACGAATTTTCGGACTGTTGCTCCCTTNGTCAATGCTACGAATGAAATTTTTAAAAAGAGTAGCAAACCATTTTTACATGACGATTTATTGTTCAAGCCAGTCAAACCGAACTTAGAAGAGCCAGTTGAGCAAAGTAAGTTATATTTGGAAAGCGGAAATTCTTTGGCTCCTCTTGAGATCAGGGAGTTAAAAAACCCGGGGGATTCTAAAATTTATAATGCCGAAGCTAGAAAGAAAATTATTCATGATATGAGTAATCAGATCTTTAAAGTTTTAGGTAATGGAGAGATCGGAAGTAATCGAGTGAAGCCTGAAAATATTGCTATCCTTGTCCGCTCAAACCCCCAGGCTTTAGAAGTATGGGAACTTTTCAGATCGTTTGGGTTACCTGCCGTTGTCTTCTCCGATATCAGTCTTTTTGCTTCTGTCGAATCCAAAGAATTACTTTGGGTACTGGAGGGAATGGTCGATTGTAGGAATGAAAGATCTGTCCGTCGTGCATTGGCAACTGGTTTGTTGGGAATGAAGACTCAGGACTTTTTAGATTGGCAAAAAGATTCCGGGAGTTGGGATGCTTGGCTGTCATGCTTTCGTCAACATTTGGAATTGTGGCGGAAAGAGGGAATTTATGTGGCTGNAATCAGTCTGTTAAGAAGAGCTCGGGCTTTGAGTCAAAATCTCCGCAGACCAGACGGGGAGCGCCGAGTAACTAATTTTCTCCANCTTGCAGAGGTATTACATCAAGCATCCTCATGCAATCCGATGTCCCCGAATTCTTTGGTTGTTTGGCTTCGTGATCAAATTGATCAGTCTGCTCATGCCGAGGAAGAATATCAGCTCCGCCTGGAATCGGAATCAACTGCCATTCAGATTTTAACAGTTCATAAATCTAAGGGGCTTGAGTACCCAATTGTATTTGTCCCCTTTCTTGGGTTTAGCCCGGGGCGTATGGACGAGGGCTTTTCTTACCATGATCATAGCGGGCAATTAATTGTAGACTTGAAAAAGAGAGCCGGGACAGAGGCTTCCGTGCAGGGAATGCTGGAGGAGGATCAGGAGGATGCCCGGGTGCTTTATGTGGCTATCACCCGAGCGGCATCCCGGTGTGTGATTTACCATGCACCCGTTCCAGTCAATGAGAACAAGTATGCTCAACAGTTAAAGATTCCTGCCCTCACCCGGATACTCCGGAGCCAGGTATCGAGTGAAAAGGAGGAGCTATGCAGTAAGGATTGGAAGGAAAATAAAATTGAATCTGAAATCCTACATTGGATTGAGAAATATCAATTAGAGAATTTTATATCATTCAATTCCTTTTCCGGAGACGAGGAGATTCAAGTATATGACTGGAAGGAATCCTCCACTTCATTAATACCACAACTTTCAGGCAATACTTGGCCTGTAGATCGTAAAATTCCCAATGGGGTTTTATTACGTTCATTCAGCGGACTGGTCCAACGAGTTGATTTTGACGGGCGGGACTTGGATGCAGTCCAAACGACCGAAGACGGAGCTACTTTNGATCATTCCGAATTAGCTGATAAAATTTTTGAATTTCCNGCAGGAGCCCAGGCGGGAACATTTATGCATGAGGTTTTTGAAGAGATTGATTTTCAGGATTCCCGGAATTGGAAAAAGATTATTCAAAAAGCTCTGGAGAAATATGGCTTTGATTCAAATAAATGGCTTCATGTAATTTATTCGATGACTCAAAAAGTAATTAATACTCCATTAAAGTCCGGGTTTTCTCTTGGCAATGTGTACAGGGGGGACCGGGTCGAAGAAATGGAGTTTCATTTTCCTATAGGTCGGGGGGNGATTACTCAGTTGGCAGGTGAGCTGCCGGACTCTTCTTTCTTAGGCCGTTATTTGCGCGGTCTTGCCGGAGACCAGGTTTTAGAGATTGAATCGCAGGGATACCTGAAGGGGCTCATTGATTTAATATTTAGGTTTGATGATAAGTATTTTCTCTTGGATTGGAAATCAAACAGGCTCAATGGAAGGGNCGACGGGTTTGGGCGTCTTGGATTAGAATCTGAAATGTTAGATCATCATTATGTCTTGCAGTACCATTTGTATCTGGTCGGTCTCTTGCGGTTTTTACGAGGCAGAATAAAGGAATTTGATTACACCACTCATTTTGGTGGGGTTTATTATTTATTTCTTCGCGGAATGAATGAGAAAACAGACCAAGGTGTTTTCTTTGATTTTCCGGAACAGTCCGTGATTGAGAAACTGGAAAACTTTCTTTGCCAAAGATGATCATGGATCAATATCAGGAAAATTTTGATGCTCACACTGAAAATTTAAGTCGAGCTCTATACACTTATTTTTCCGATAAAGAAGAGAAAAAAAACCTCCCAGTTCTAGATCAACTTTTACGAAGACTAGTTAGGGTCCAAGTCCAAATGGGTCGTAGTTTTTTGAACCCCAGTGAAACGCTTGAAATTACTGGTATTCCCACCGAATTAAACGCCATTGGAGCTGAACATGAAAAGTGTCCCCTGGTGTTTACCGAAAAGGGTAGATTATATTTTCGAAGATATTTTCAGTATGAATACGAGATTGCTCAATGTTTGAGAAGATTGGGAGAACAAACTGAACCTTCCCTGGCAAGTAAGGCCGAATCATTATTCAATGAAAAATTCCGATCCTCTGTGGATGAATTTCAAGCACTGGCAATTGCAGTAGCCATGCATCAACGGTGGATGCTTCTTTGTGGGGGACCGGGAACTGGAAAAACCCGTACGATGGTGATTTTCCTTAGTTTGTTGTTACAAATTGAGCCCAAGACACAAGTTGCGTTGGTTGCTCCCACCGGGAAGGCGGCTTTTCGGTTACAACAAGCTTTGGAGCAAGTAATGATTGAACTAGGTTTACCTGACTCTTTGAAGTCTCAAGTTTCATCCTTTTCAAAAACTTATACAATTCATCGTTTATTGGGAGTGGTGCATGGGTCCGTTGATTTTTATAAAAATAAGACTAATCAATTACCGCATGACCTGGTGGTTGTGGATGAAGCTTCCATGGTCGACCTTCCTGTTATGTCGAAGCTATTTCAAAGCTTGAAACCGAGTGCCAGGATTATTCTATCAGGAGATGCTGATCAGTTATCTCCAGTGCAGGGTGGGGGAGTCTTCAACAGTCTGGTCNGAGCATCTGATTTAAATAAGTTTTTACAGAATGATTTACCGCTATTATCCAAGTTTAGTTCTGTACCTCTTGCTTCTGATAGATCTCATTCACTCACTGGGCATGTGGTTGCATTAATGAAATCTCACCGACAGGATCATAGTAATGAGGGGCGGAATTTAGGAATTTTATGCAATTTGATCAGTAAAGGCGATGCCGGCGAAGTTTTGTCATTTGTTCATGATCATAATGAAGGAATTGAATTAATAGAATCTTTAGATGATTCGAAACTCGAAACCAAGTTAAGTGAGGGCTTCGAGAATCTTCGCCAAGCGGAAAAGGTTGAAGATGCATTGTCTACATTGAATGATTTTCGCGTACTTTGTGCCCATAACCTTGGCCGGTATGGAGTGGATCAATGGAATGAGAGAGCCAAGTGTTCGATGATGAGCTCGGAGGAAATGTTTTCTCCAATTGTCGTAAGTACCAATGATTATGGACTTGATTTATTTAACGGGGACGATGGCGTGCAGAAGGAAGAAAAAGCTTATTTTTCAAAAGGTGGAGGAGTTCGTGAGTTTGCGAAGTCACGCTTATCATCCACATCTTCTGCCTTTGCCATTTCCATTCATCGTAGTCAGGGTTCAGAATATGGTCGGGTCTTACTTGTTCTTCCTCCGCCCGAAGCAAAACTTTTAAGTCGAGAACTCCTTTATGTTGCGGTGAGTCGAGCAAAACAGGGCATTGTTTTGGTGGGAGACCCAGAGTCACTTGCATCTGCAGTCAGACAGGTTGGGGATGTGCAGTCTGGAGTTTTTGAGTTAATCTAGAAAAATTAAGATAATTTTTAGGTTGAAAAGAAGGGTGGATTGTTACGGAATAATTCCAATCACACATTAAATTATGCGTACTTTAATTTTCTTCCTCCTCTCTTTTGCCGTCTATGGAATTAACACGGAATCTATTCATCCCTTCACTGATATCAATGGTAGGACTTTGCAGGCAAAGTTTATCGAAGCTGGTCCTGATTTCGTTAAAATTGAATGGAAAGGCCAAGTCTTTGACTTACCTTTTAGCAGCCTAAATGCCGAGACGAAAGCTCTTACGCGTCTCTTAGCACGAACTGCACAAGCAAGAAAATCTTCGGGTGAACTGGACAAGTGGACTGACAAACAGGGGAGAACGATTGAAGCCAAGTTTTTAAAATTGGATGGAGACAAGTTGATTTTGAATTGGAATGGGAAGGTCGTGTCTCTACCTCTCGAGATGTTTGATTCGAAGTCTCAAGAATTAGCAAGAAGTTTGGTTAAGGATCAAGTGCCTGCACCAGTTCCGGCAAACAGCTCAGTCAAAATTAATTTAGATGGAAAGCTTAATCTAAATTTGGAATACCCCTGGCAAAACACGAGCGGGCAAACTGCGAATGGTACTTTTGTGGAGCTAAGCAAGACCACATTGAAAATCTCCATGAGTCGAGGCTCCCGCGAGGTAGACATCCCTGTTGATTCTCTGAATAAAGATTCCTTAGCTTTGGCCAAGAAGTTACAAGTGCTTGCTTCCGCAGAACAAAAGAAATTGGCTACTCTGGCTAAGAAACGGAAAGCCATGAAAGTAGCTGCCGTGACCGAAGCTGACCTAGAGATTGAACATGATTTTACCAATGCCAGTGGCCAAGTAGTGAAGGCTCAATTCGTGGAAGCAGATGACAAAATGGTCTCTTTACTAATGGCTAGGCGGTCTAAAACTCCTTTTAAACTGGCGTGGACATCTTTTGCCGATGAATCAGTGGTGAAGCTGGAAGCATTACGCAGAAAAAGAGTGGAGGTGGATAATGCAAAGCCCAAAATTATTCCTGCCAAGGGAAATCGTCTTTCCTATTACGGGAGTGGGAAATATAAAGGTTATAATACGGTATTTGAGGAAGATGGGTATGCGGTCGGCGTACCCTCTACGGGAAATTCTTTAAATATTTTTGTTAAGCAAGAGGCGGTAGAGGATGGAGTCTCCGCGGGTCCATTGGGTATCCTGCGGATGTCCGTTGGATTTGGTAACAGTTATACGGACAGAACTAACCCCGAGCGCCCGAGAAGGAGGACCCGAGGGATTAAGAGTTTTGATGTCTCCCCCGAACCATCCACCGAAAGAGACGAAATCAAACTGACCGGAAAGTTTACCAATGATGGTACCTTCGAGTATAATATTCGAATGACTCGTAAAGGGTTGGAGTTTTGGTCTCGAATTAAAGATTCAAGCGGTGAGGATTGGCCTACCAGTCATTCAGTTGGGATGTCTTTCAAGGGTACAGTTCCGAAGGTCAAGGATATGGCGATGAATCAAATCAAAGGCGTCATCGGAGATGGAGCTTTCTATGCACAACCAGTGGAGGGAAAAACAGTAAAGCTACCTTTCGGCGATAGTTGGGTGGAATTAATGAAAAATGTAAAACGGGGAGCTTTGACTAATTTGAAATCATTTGAAGCCAAAGGGACCCCTTACGATCCAATGAGAATTGTTGTGACTCCTTTTGTTAAGGATATGAAACTCGAATACAGTCGTACCTACTCTTACATGTACCCGTTACAGGGAATATCTTTGCGTTATACTTCTTTGGAGAAGAGAACCGAAATACCCCGAAACCGGGCATTGAAAATTAATCTACTGCCAAAGTAGGGAACTAGCTTATTTAGTTGGCAAATGCCTTATTCAAGTTCTCTAAGCTTATGCGGGCACAGTCTTCGGACGTTGGATGATAGTCGAAAGGCTCGACTGAAACCCAGCCATGGTAATCAATCGCTTTAAGAGCATCTGCGATTGGTTTAATATCAGTTGGACCCTGCCCAGGACCACGTAGATTGACATCATTACCATGAAAATGAGCGACTTCCCAGCGGTGTTCGAAAATAGTAGCCACCGGCCCTGCGGTTTCATGAGCCATGGCTTTAATGTCAAGATGTAATCTGCAGGCAGGGCGGTTAACTGCGGTTATGAAACGACGAGCTTCCCGGCAGGAACTTAGAAAACTTGTTTCTACGGGTGAAAGAGGTTCCATTGCCAGAGTGACTCCGTGTTCGCCCGCGAGTTCACATACTTCCCGAATAACGCTTACGGCTCTTTCGAATGCAACTTCATAGGGAGTACCGGGTTCCAAGTTTCTTTGCTGTGGACTGCCCAATACCATGATTTTTCCTCCCATTTGAGCGGTCAGTTTAGTCAATTTCTTTAAGAATTCACAGGCGGCATTACGCATTCCTTCATCTTGGTGAGTCAGGTGTAAACCCTCGGTTTTGGCCATCAACCAGTGTAACCCAATGATTTCAATACCTGCTGATTCGGCTGCCTTGATACATCTTTCCGCATCCTCTTCATTCACATCCAGGGGGTTTTCTTTAAGCGTGAACGGGGCAATCTCTACTCCATCATATCCGATCTCGGCAATTTTGGAGAAACTATCTTCGATGGAAAGATGTTGAAGGACTTCGTTACATAGAGCAAATTTCATAAACAAATTAGCTTACACCTTACTTTTTATTTTGGGAAAGATAATCTTCAGGATATCCCGGGTGACTTGGCATGATGGATGTTGGGTGACCGGGGTCTTTGGCGAAATGAGTGAAATGTTCTCCAATTTTTGCATCCTTGGCTGGTCCACGATGAAAAACAAAGCGATAGCGAAGCTTCAGGCTTTGTCCTTTGGGTAGGCGATATTCGCCATCGCCTCCAATTTTTTCAGGTGCAAATGGATTGGCGGAAATCAGACCGTAGTCCCGGGCATGCCACCATGATTTCTCTGCCTTTCTGGTTAAATTGGAAGGATGGCTCATAAAGGCGATGCCTGCCTGCTTCCCTTCGATTGCCCCGTAATAATGAACCCAGTCAGCCCGTTTTCCCCAGATTCCTTTTCCTTCTCCTCCTTCACTGTTGCGGGCCTTGCCGTAAACTTTTTTTACGCCATATTTGGGGCTGGCCGTGAGGCGTAGATCGGGGTGGGTCCGGATGCCGACAAAGCCATCCTTGAATTCCTCAAAGATAAGATCCTCATGGGTCGCATGCATGTTGAGTTCAAGGTCAAGTATTCGTGCATGATCATCGCCTTGAAAGGTGAGCGTACGAGTGTCTGCTCCGATAATCTTTCCCCCACTGTCTTTCCAGGCGTTTAAGGTTTGAATGAGAGCCCGGTCTTCGCCTGACCTTGTTTCGATCACCTTGAGGTGCTCGACCGTTCCGGCATTTTTGTGTTGGTTGTGCCAGAAATTGGCTCCGTTCATTCCCTGATGCCCAATAAACATGGCCCGATGATGAGGGTGGTCCTTCGCTTCTCCCGCTGTCCCTTCTTTAAGTGGGTAGTCTCGAAGCATCCGGATGTCACCAGGGCCTTGTATGGGCCAGACAATCGGTTGAGCAAGGCGATTGAAATGGTAAGTGGCAAAGGATTCTCCGCCGATCTTCACCTCAATGTTATCTTCGGTTTGCGTGAGGGTGGCAGGTCGATCAATACTTGGTCGTTTTAAACGGTTGAGGGTGTAGTAAACTTTGGCCGGAGCATTGAGATCGGCCATTGACTGTCCATTTTTGGAACGCAAATTATCATCAAACTTAATCTCATAAATTCTGCCGGGCTGCAGCTGATCAATCTTGATTTCAAAGGGACCCTTACCAGTAAGGCTAAGTATATTATGTTCTTTTTTATCCTTTTCGGATGACCCGTAGCGGTATCCATATTCGTAGCAAAAACTGTTAACGGAGATTTTTTCCAAAAGCTTTTCTGTTTCGGTAACCGGCAAGGTGAAATCAAAGGTAAAGCCTTGGGTGGTCAGGTTGAAAGTTTTTATATGGAAAGGCGTTTTTCCGTTGTAGGTGATTCGTTGTAGTCCTTCATCCGGGCTCTGCCATCCACGCGTGGTAGATGCGTAGTAGATGGTCTTACCCGAGGAATCCATGGCAATTCTGACCCCACCGGCACGCAATTGTTTGGTATTGAGAAAAAGAGTGGAAGCTCCTTGCCACGCCCCGTCTATTTTTTCCAGCATCACCCGCGTGATACGCCGCCCATTTTCATCCGGCACCAGCATTTGTCCGCGAAAAGGGCCAAATTCATCGCTTTCGATCATGAAGGGTTCTCCACAGGAACTCATGGTAGTTCGGTGAAGTTGAACCGCGGGCTGGTTGTGTAAATCATCAAGCATCTTACGCGGAAGAAAGATGGGAGTCCCAAATCCTTCCAAGTCAGGATCCCAGACCAGGCTTGATGGATGACCGTTAAAGGATCCGGGGCGTACATTGTAAATGGGGGAACCGCCCCGCCAATCTCCCTGATTGTCCCCGCACCAGATCTCACCATCGGAGGATCGGGTGATTCCGTTGTGCATACGGAAACCGCTGGCGAAGGGGGTGAGCTTTCCATCTTTGTGATAACGGACAACCCATCCGCGCAAGTCATTGGATGAAAAATTTCTGCCGCGCCGGCCTTCCTTGGAGTATTCGCCCCGGGGAGTAAAGAAAGTGGGGCCATTGTGCGATGCCGTGCCCAAGGCGATATAAAACCCGCCCTCACCATCCCGGCAGATCGAATTGGTTTCATGATAATTACCACTAATCCCAAAGTCACTCGCCAGGTTATTGTAGCGGTCTGCCACTTCATCCTGATCGGTATCGATAATTTCGGTAAACTCCGCCATCTGGGTGACGACAATGTGACCAGGGCCAATCAATTCCATCCCCATGGGGTTGTGCAGACCCGTGGCGAAAACTTTCCATTTAGTGGAGCTTGGATCCTTGCCAGGCTTTGTTACAAGGACATCACCACGTCTGAGACAGGCGTAGAGGTTACCATTCTTATCAAATGCCAGATCCCCAACTTCCGGAGGCATATCGTCGGGGAAAGCCATGTTTTCGATTTGATAACTGGAGGTGGAAGCAACAGCCTGTGAACAGAGGCTAAGAATTAAAAGTAAATTGAATTTCATGGTTCTATAAAATTATTAACGGACCGATTTAATGAAAAGAATTAGGGAGTCATACTCGGCCTCCTGTAACTTGTAGGGAGGCATCATGCCGGAGAGATATCCTTTCGCCGTTTTAGCCATCGGTTTCTCAATCGATTCGCGTAGGTAAGCTTCGTCAACGGAGAGGGGTTGTGCGGAAAGAAATTCCCTTTTCGCTCCGTAGACGCCTTTAAGGGTAGGGCCATGGTTCTTACCACCATCCAAAGAATGGCAGGCAATACAACCTAGCGTTGTGTAAAGCTTTTCACCGATTTCCTGAGTTGGTTTTTTGATAACCACTTTTTGTTCTTCGGATGAAATACGTTCACCCGCATTCGGACGGATCACAATGCTTAGCTTACCCTGACTCTTTTTGATCTCTTCAACCTGGGTA
>NHCX01000094.1 GCA_002168015.1 Verrucomicrobia bacterium TMED44 | reverse complement strand
GGAGGGCGACTTCAACCGAACGGACCTGCTTCTTGCCGTCACTTGGATTCAGTAATTGAGTAAGCGGTAGTAAGATCCCAATTCCAAAGGCAATACCCAATGCACCTAAACCAAGCAGAATTGGGTTGGCTCCAAATTTTGGGGGTTTGTAGGTTTCGCCAGGCACTGGAAAAATTAAGATTCGGTCGCGATACTTACGGTTTGGGCTCCGCCTAGTTTGGCTTCATCGATAACCCGAACCAAGAGATCAGTTACGACCGTTTTATCTGCTTGGACAATTACGGGAAGGGCATCATCCTGGCCCTTTCCTTCATTAAGTCTCCGTACCACGGCTCGAACACCGCTCACTCCAACTTCCCGGCCACCGTAAACAACCCGTCCTTCACCGGTGATAGCAATAAGAATGCTATTTTTCTCAAGCATACTGGCTGCGGCGGCCTGAGGTTTGTCGACATCGACTCCGGTCTCTTCCACAAAAACCGTAGTAACGATGAAGAAGATTAACAGGATGAAGACCATATCGATCAGGGGAGAAATGTTGATGTCTTCTGCTTTATCAGCAGTTGAAAAACTTCTGCGTGCTCGGCTCATATTAAATTATTCCTCTTCCTCATCGGTTTCCAAAATTCCCTTGTAGTTTTGCATGGTTAAGCTTTCCAGGGTGGTGAAAAAAATTTCCAATTGATCCCGTTGGGACACGATGCGGTTGATCATAACATAGGCGGGGATTGCAATGATCAGGCCCGTTTGGGTCGTGATGAGGGCCTCCGAAATTCCACCGGCAACAAAGTCAATGGTCTTTCCACCTGAACTTGTGGAAAGTCCTTTAAAGGTGGTCAGCATCCCCATGACTGTGCCAAGAAGTCCAGCAAGTGGGGCTGTGCTAACCAGTAAACTGAGGAAAGTGATCCGTCGATCAATCGTGGGCAGAAAGCAGGCACGGATTTCATCGAATCGCCTTCGAGCTTCACCTAATGTTTCTTTTCCATCCGCAACATAGTGAAGCATTTTTTTGGTCTCATGATCCGCTTTTTCAGGATCCCCAACCCATTGGACCAGAGTCGACTTAGAAGTATTTTTGAAAGAAGTTCTCGACTTTAGAAAGAGGTAGGTTTCCAAGGTTGCATAATATAGAATCAAAGCGATTGCCAGTAGCATGAACATTAGGGAGCCGCCCTGAATCCAAAGTCCCCAAACTTCTTCAGAAAACCAGATAATGAGGGAATCCATCAGCTTGCAGTAGAAGATCTTAGTGATTTAAAAAAATAAATATGATCAGGCAGGCTCTGGAACTGAATCAAGAGGTGAATCATCGTCTTTTTCTTTCTGCGATTCTTCGGGCACAAAAAGGTCTTTCTTCTTTGGGAATGCATTTAGGAAGAGCGAGGAGAGTCGTTCCATTTCTGCGAGGATGGCCTTGGTTTTTCTGGAAAGAATTGCATAGAGAATAAGAGAAGGGATCGCCGCAACCAGTCCCAATTCCGTTGTTATTAGTGCTTCAGAAATCCCTTCCGATAAGCTTTTGGCATCGCCTGTACCAAATAGAGTGATTTGTTTGAAGGTCTTAATCATTCCGGTGACGGTTCCCAATAGACCCATGAGGGGTGCCGTTGCTGCGGTTACTTGAATGATAGGCAGGTAACTTTCTAATTTTGGCTGGGTGGCGAGGAGCTCTTCATACATAGACTCATCGATCATTTTCTTACCTTCTGTGCATTTAGATATGCCCGCAGAAAACATTTCTTTGAAAGGGCCTTTTAAATTCTGTGCGAGTTTCATGGCTCCATCTTTATCCCCATCTTCCATTTTGCGGATGATTTCCGAAATCCCCTGATTTCTTGGAAAGCTGATTCCACTGAGTTGAAGATATTTGAACAGGGCAATCAAAAGGGAAATGATTGCGGCTATCACAATAGGGTAGGCCCAGGTGCCCCCTTTCTGAATGTGCTCAATGGCAGTATCTTCGGCTGCGGCAACTTTGACCGCATCGCCTAGCGTTGCATCGACAGGAAGGGTTGCTGTGGTATCAGCCTTGGAATTGAAGAATGAACGGAGGGTGGTGGCTTGTGGATCCTGCAGTTCAAAAATACGGGGTTTCAGGTCCCGTCCAGATTCGGTTAAACCTGCAAGAGAACCTGATTTTTCACTAAAGTAGGCGAGGGGCCCCGATAGTACGAATGTGCCTTTCCGTACTTTCCCGTTTCCGTCCAAGGCTTGCCCGTCGAATTGAGTGCCTCCAAGCAATTCTTCGATTCGGTTTATGGATAAGGAAAGAAGATTCATCCGAGCAATCATTTTATCTTTCTCTGTATTATCTGAATCGAGAATGCTTTTGATTTCTGATAGTTTTTCCTGATTCCTCTCTATTTCAGCAACATGCAGGCGGGCCTCAAAGTTTGCTAGGTAATCACTTCCAAGTGTTGAAAGAAATTGGGCTTCTGTTTTTCTTCCATCCACTTCCCTCTTGAGTGCAGTCAGGCTTACCGTCTTGTTATCCCTGAGTCTTTGAAGCCGATCAAGGGCCCGCCTTTTTTCTTGGACGGATCTTTCAAGCCCGCTGAGCTTGGTTGCAAGGGGGATTTTCTCATTTTGAATCTTAGCTCTTACCTCCGTAAGTTTGGCAACCGCATCAGTATTCTTGTTTAGAAGTTCCTGTTCAGCATTCTTNTAGNCGTCGGCANAAAGCGAAGNGAAGATGGAGNAACTGAGNATTGNTANAACAAANNTTTTCATCGTNAGGANGATTTGNCTGATCAATTNGTTTTAAANGGAAGATCNACAAAGGTCGCTTGTTTNTGAGCGGTGCGNTTGTAAAANGANATCGCTTCAAGGATNGCAGGNCCAGCNGTNGGTTGNTCGAATTCTTCCCATCCAGAATCNGAAGGNAGTAGATAGCCNGCTTTNNNGCCNGTCTCATCCGAAAAGTAGGCNATNCCNAGGCCAAAATACANAACANTNACCTTNATTTCNNCACTATCCACTTTTAAAAGTTTTTCATCGAGTGCAATTGAACTATTGAATTTGTCGATTTTGGCGAGTGCACCTACCACTGCTTGCAGTCGTTGACTAACGGAAGGTGCAGAAGTCTGTTTTTGATCTTTTTTTGGGATCCGATTAAGAAAACTTTGCAAGTCGTCCTGAAGAGGAGAGGGAAAACGAGGTGCAAGGCTTAGAATTTGGGCCTCCAATTTTTCCAGGGTTTCAGAAACTGGTAGGATGGCAGATTTTAAATCTTCATTTTGGTCTGCAAGTTTGATTCTTTCCTCTTCCCCAGNGGAGTTTTCTTTCGCCACTGAGTTAAGCTTTTCATCAATAGTTTCTATTTCTTCATCCAAGAGTTCTGTGAGGTCTTTAAGAGCGGTCTTTTCAATCTCCCAATTCGACGATTCTTTGGAGATAAGCCTTTCGGTGGTGATCCATTCTTTAAAAATTGTGGGAGCTTTGGGACTTTGACCAAAAAGAAGACCCACAAAAATGAAAGGGTGTAAATAAATGAATTTTTTTGAATAGAATAATGTCTTCATAGAAAGAATTTTAAGGTAAATAAGTTTCTATTCTTCATCTCATTAATTTTGAAACAAGGGGATTGTCATTTTGTGACATGTAACGTTGCCTTTCTGTTACAAATTTGGCGCAAAGCTATTTTCAACGGTGAGGAAGTGAGTATGGAATTTCGTGGTGAAATGTAATCAGGTTGTCAAAATCGATCAACTAGTGATAAAAATAATAGGATGATTGTTGTCCTCGGTTCGACCGGTTATATCGGCTCAAAATTTATTAATTTTTTCCAATCCTTGGGGCAGGAAGCTATTGGAGTCAGCCGGTGTGAGATAGATTATACAAATGTTCTGTCACTAAAAAACTGGTTGAAGTCAAAGAATCCTCGCTTTGTTATTAATAGTGCTGGATATACCGGAAAGCCCAATGTGGATGCCTGTGAGCTTGCAAAAGCAGAATGTTTATCGGGAAATGCCGTATTGCCTGGGATTATTCGTGAGGTTTGTGAGNATTTAAAAATAGCTTGGGGGCATGTATCGAGTGGATGTATATATTCTGACCGAAGAACTGATGGGACAGGTTGGAAGGAAGATGACGAACCTAATTTTTCATTTCGATCTTCCCCATGTAGTTTTTACAGTGGCTCTAAGGCTTTGGGTGAAGAGGTACTTCAGGAAGCAGAAAATTGCTATATTTGGAGATTACGTATTCCATTCAATGAAGAGAGGAATCCAAGGAATTACCTGCAAAAATTATTAAATTACAATTCTTTGCTGGAGGCAGAAAATTCAGTTTCTCATTTGGATGAGTTTGTACAAAAGTGTGTGGAATGTTTCGAGCAGGATGTTGAACCGGGGATTTACAACATGACAAATACGGGTTCCATAACCACTCGTCAAGTAACCCAATGGATGCACGAAGAAGAAGTTACTGATAAGGAATTTCAGTTTTTCGAGGATGAGGAGCAATTTATGAGTAAAGNGGCCAAAACGCCGCGCTCCAATTGTGTGCTTGATACAACCAAAGCAGAAAAGGCAGGGATTGGTATGAGACCCGTTGAGGAGGCAATGCGTGAATCCATGCAAAAAATGATTAAGGTAGCCCCAGTATGAATAATATTTTAGTAACGGGAGGCCTTGGGTTTATAGGATCTAATTTCATTCGTATGCTTTTGAAAAGTGGGGAGTTTGATCAGGTCATTAACTTTGACAAGCAGACCTATGCGGGAAACCCCGAAAACCTACAAGATCTGGAAAACGAGAAATCGTACCATTTTATCCAAGCCGATATTTGTGACGGGGACGCGGTACTGAATGCATTTGAAGAGTACGAAGTTGACGCAGTGGTCAATTTTGCTGCTGAAAGCCATGTCGATCGCTCGATTGATGGTCCTGAACCCTTCGTGCATACAAATGTGGTGGGAACNCTACGACTCTTGGAGTCAACGAAAGCATATCTTTCTGAAAGTGCTCCCGAGAACAAAGATGATTTTCGATTTCTTCATGTTTCCACGGATGAAGTATATGGGTCTTTAAAGCCAGAAGATCCTGCCTTCAGCGAAACTACTCCTTATGCACCTAATAGTCCCTATTCAGCTTCCAAGGCATCTGCGGATCATTTGGCTCGTGCTTATCATCACACATTTGGACTCCCTGTACTCACGACCAATTGCTCGAACAATTATGGACCCTACCAGTTTCCTGAAAAACTGATTCCTTTGATGATCTTGAATGCTTGTGAAGGGAAGAACCTTCCGATTTATGGAGACGGTTCTAACATAAGAGACTGGTTGCATGTGGAAGACCACTGCTCCGGAATATTATCGGTTCTTCAAAAAGGGAGGGTTGGTGAGACATACTGCATTGGCGGAGCTTCGGAAAAGACGAATATGGAAGTCATTGATACCCTCTGCGATATTCTGGATAGACATCATCCGACTGGTTCACCGCATAATCAATTGAAGACTTTTGTTACTGACCGTCCGGGGCATGATCATCGTTATGCGATAGATTTTTTCAAGATTCATAATGAGCTAGGTTGGCAGCCNTNNTATTCATTTGAAGAAGGAATGGAGCAGACCGTGGAGTGGTATCTCAACCATCAAGAATGGTGTAAAAATGTAACTTCCGGTAAATATCAACGAGAAAGGCTGGGCATCTAATGAACAATCGAAAAGGAATCGTATTGGCAGGTGGATCGGGGACCCGCCTGTACCCATTGACCAAGGCGGTGAGTAAGCAACTAATGCCGGTTTATGATAAGCCGATGATCTATTACCCGATTTCTATTTTGATGCTTTCAGGAATTCGAGAAATTTTGATTATCTCAACCCCACGTGATTTACCAATGTTTCGTGAACTACTCGGGGATGGTTCAAGGTTTGGGGTTACTTTTAGCTATGCGGAGCAACCCAAACCGGATGGCTTAGCTCAGGCATTTTTGATTGGAGAAAGATTTCTCGGTGATAGTCCTTCAACTCTAATTTTAGGCGACAATGTCTTTTACGGGCATGAATTGGAAAAGACTCTTCACGATGCCAAGGCAAAGGATGGNGGTGCTACGATCTTTGGCTATCATGTTTCAGATCCCGAAAACTATGGAGTCGTTGAATTTGACGAGTCAGGCAAAGCGATTTCATTGGAAGAAAAACCGCAATCTCCAAAGTCGAATTATGCAGTACCCGGACTCTATTTTTATGATCAACAAGTTTGCTCAATAGCAAAAGAATTAAAACCTTCCCCGAGGGGGGAACTGGAGATCACAGATTTGAATCGGGTTTATCTAGAATCGGGTCAACTGGATGTAGAAGTTATGGGGCGGGGAACTGCATGGTTGGATACTGGAAGTCATGATAACCTAGCCTCTGCCACGGATTTTGTTAAAGTGATTGAACGTCGCCAAGGTCTAAAAATTGCCTGCCTGGAAGAAATCTCTCTATACAAAAAATGGTTGACCAATAAAGAACTTGAGCAAGCAGTTTTATCCCACGGGTCGTCAAGTTATGGGCAGTACCTAAAATCAATTCTGAGCCGACAGGCAAAATCCTAGAACATATCAACGCATCATGATGCGTTGATAATTAAACTTGATTTTCATGTTGGCNTCTGATGGAATTGAAATATGCCTAAATCATTTATCTTTTCTTCTGAATCTGTTGGCGAAGGCCATCCCGATAAAGTATCGGATTCAATTTCCGATAGTATCTTAGACGCATGCTTGAAACAGGATTCTAAGAGTCGCGTTGCTTGCGAAACTTTAGTTAAAAGTAATTGTGTAACGATTGCTGGTGAGATTACCACATCTTCGAAATTTGATTACGAGGCGATTGTTCGNGATGCAATCAGGGAAATAGGCTACATCAATGACGATGATATTTTTCACGCAGACAAAGTATTTATAACCAATCAACTGACTGCCCAGTCCCGAGATATTGGGCAGGGAGTTGATGCAAATGCCGCTGAAGGAAAAGGAACAGCTGAACAAGGGGCAGGGGATCAAGGCATTATGTTCGGATATGCATGTAATGAAACTGACGAACTCATGCCAGCACCGATTATGTTTGCCCATCGCATATTGCGAAAGATGGCTGAAATTCGCAAAAATACCTCGGACGCCACTTGGCTTCGCCCGGATTGTAAATCCCAAGTAGCATTGAAATATGAAGAGGGAAGAATGATTGGTATTGAGAATGTAGTTGTTTCCACTCAACATGCTGAAGCGGTAGACAACGAAACTATTCGTTCTTTCATTACTGAAGAAATCATAAAGCCATCTTTGCCCGCAGAACTCCTTTCATCCGATACAGAGTATTTGATCAACCCAACCGGACGATTTGTAGTCGGCGGCCCCGAGGGTGACTCTGGGNTAACTGGTCGTAAAATAATCGTGGATACTTANGGTGGNTGGGGGCGTCATGGAGGAGGAGCATTTTCAGGAAAAGATCCAAGTAAGGTAGATCGTTCTGCTGCATACATGTGTCGCTGGGTTGCGAAAAATGTGGTGGCAGCTGGTCTTGCTGACCGAGCAGAGTTACAGGTTGCGTATGCCATTGGTCATCCTAATCCAACAAGTATTACTATTGATTGCTTTGGCACCGAAACAGTGGAGGAGTCCAAAATTCAGGATGCGATTCAGAGTGTATTTAATTTCAAACCTGCAGATATTGTATCCCAACTAGATCTCCTTCATCCGATTTACCGTGGGACTACTCATTATGGACATTTTGGTAAATCGGATCTCCCTTGGGAGCAACTAAATCAAGTTGATGCATTAAAATCTGCTGTCAGCTAAATCTTAATGATCTAACCTCTTTTACAACTCGTTATCTAAATTATGACCATTATGACCGAAACCATTACCCCCACCCTTGATTATAAAGTTGCCGATATCACACTTGCTGAATTCGGCAGAAAAGAAATTTCCATAGCCGAGCACGAGATGCCTGGCTTAATGGCCACTCGCGAAAAGTATGGTCCATCCAAACCTTTAGCCGGCGTTAAGATCATGGGTTCATTACACATGACTATTCAAACAGCTGTGCTTATTGAAACTCTAATTGAGTTAGGAGCCGATGTGCGTTGGTGTTCATGCAATATTTTCTCTACTCAGGATCATGCAGCAGCAGCAATCGCGGCGGCGGGCATACCTGTATTCGCATGGAAAGGCGAAACACTTGAAGATTATTGGGACTGCACATGGAATGCCCTGACATGGCCAGATGGTTCAGGTCCAGATCAGATTGTCGATGATGGTGGTGATGCTACACTTCTCATACATAAAGGTGTTGAATTAGAAGGTGGCAGCGATTGGGTCAACACACCTTCTGAGAGTGAAGAAGAGCAGGTGATAAAAGAACTTCTCAAAAAAACCTTATCCGAAAAGCCCGGACATTGGGGTAAAGTCGCAGAGTCTGTTGTCGGAGTTTCCGAAGAAACAACTACTGGTGTTCACCGTTTAATCCAAATGCAAGAAGAAGGGAAACTTCTTTTTCAAGCGATCAACGTTAACGACTCAGTTACTAAATCCAAGTTTGACAACAATTACGGTTGCCGTCATTCCCTCGTCGATGGGATTAAACGTGCTTTGGATGTGTTAATCTCAGGCAAGGTTGCTATGGTTTGCGGATATGGAGATGTGGGTAAAGGTTCAGCTGATTCGCTGGCCAATGAAAAGGCTCGTGTGATGGTATCTGAAATTGATCCAATTTGTGCCTTACAGGCTTGCATGGCAGGCTACCAAGTAACCACTCTTGAAGATGCTTTGTCAACTGCTGACATTTTTGTAACCACTACTGGTAATAAAGATATCATTACAGCAGAACATATTAGCAAAATGAAGGATCAGGCAATCGTTTGCAACATAGGGCATTTTGATAACGAAATCCAAGTTGCAGAACTCGAACAAATGCCAGGAGTATCCAAGGAAATTATCAAGGATGATTCAGTCCCTGGCGGTCCTGTTAGTCGTTTCACCTTTCCAGATGGCAAGAGTATTTATCTTTTAGCCGAGGGTCGCTTGATTAATCTTGGTTGTGCGACCGGTCACCCAAGTTTTGTGATGTCGAATAGTTTTACCAACCAAACCATTGCTCAAATCGATATTCGTAATAACCGGGATCGTGAAATTGGTGTTACTCGTTTGAGCAAAGAATTGGATGAAGAAGTCGCTCGCCTACACCTTGACAAATTAGGGGCTAAACTTACGCAACTCAGCCCGGAACAAGCTGACTACATAGGTGTACCTGCTGAAGGACCTTACAAGCCAGANCATTATCGNTACTAAGAGNANTTTATTTTATTTAAACTANAAAGGCAGCCTTGTTATAGGCTGCCTTTTTTTGATGCATTGACCAAATTTGATNTTNNTAATATGGATTAACCAAGCATGTTCTATGATGATACAAAAGTTTTATTAAAAGCGGGAAATGGAGGAGATGGATGTATGTCCTTTCTTCGTCAAAAATATATGCCAAATGGAGGGCCNAATGGGGGAAACGGTGGAAGAGGTGGAGATTTAATTCTGAAAGCGGATGAAAATGTTTCAGACTTAAGAAATTATCATTTTAAAAAGCATTGGAAGGCGAAAAATGGAGAACCAGGTCGGGGGAGCGACCAAAATGGAAGGGGCGGAGAATCCTGTATACTTAAAGTACCGATGGGCACAGAAGTGAGGGAAGTAGAAACAGGAGATTTAGTTTGTGAATTACTTGAACATGAACAGGAGATTCTCTTGCTCGAGGGAGGAAAAGGGGGACGTGGAAACGCCACTTTTAAGAGTTCGATTAACCAGACTCCTCGTCAATTCACAGAAGGTAAGATCGCAATGGAAGTGGAGTATAAATTTACTCTTAAGACTATAGCGGATATAGGACTTGTCGGGTTTCCTAACGCAGGGAAATCCACCCTGCTCAATGTGCTCTCAAATGCAACGCCCAAAGTAGATTCCTATCCTTTTACCACTCTCGTTCCAACTGTGGGAATTATTGATTACCCTGAGGACTACAAAACTCTCAGCATGGCCGATGTTCCTGGATTAATTGAAGGTGCTGCCGAGAATCGTGGACTGGGCCACCGTTTTCTTCGCCATGTTGAGAGATGCAAGCTTCTTTTATTCCTTCTTGATTTGGCTGGCACGGACGGTCGCAATCCATGTGATGATTTTGAACATTTACGAAAAGAACTCGAAGAATACGATTCGAAATTAGGAAAAAAACCATACTTAGTGGTTGGTAATAAAGTCGATGAAGAAACCGCCACTGGTTTCATTGCTGAGTTTCAAAAACGCTTTTCTGATATTGAATTGTTTCCAATATCCGCACTTTTGGAAGAAGGATTAACAGATCTAAAAACCAAATTACTGGAATCCCTCACTTAAAAAATTTAAAAANCAAAAATATTTTTTTTTTAAGCTTGTTTTACACAAACGCTTGTGCAAAAGAGGTCGTATGGCAAATAACATGGGGGGAATTAAAAAAGATTGTTCAAGTAGGGTTGTAGGCGTTTTGGATTGTTCGCTACAAAGCCAAGGTAGAGGAGAAAAAAGTTTTCGCACGATTTCTTCTGCACAGCAGGAAAGAATCGACGAAATTCTTCGTCAAATGAAATGCTCTACCAAACGAATGGAACATTTACTGGCGGTCTTTAATCGAATTAATCGAGGTGCATGACAGGAAAGATTAAAGAGTCCTTATCCAACTTGGCATCCCTGATGGGAAAAAAGGGGGGAAAGTCGGGGAAAGGAAAGGCAAAAATACGTGGCAATTCGAGTTATTACAGAGATATGCAAAGGAAATCAGTAAAATCCAGAATTTCCAACCGTCATGCGGATAGCAAATAAGATAGGTTTCGCGGGGATATATTGAGGTAACGGAGTCCGTTACGCAGCATTACGATCTTTTTCGGACCGTACAAAAACCGGTTTTGTGTAAGTAGAGTCTGATTTTGAGAAACGATAACCCTGTGCTTCAAAATTTGTTAGATCTTCAGATTTTTCTACTCGATTAGTAATCAGATAGTTGGCCATATACCCGCGGGCTTTCTTTGCATAAAAGCTGATTATTTTATACTTAGAATTTTTCTCATCGAGAAAGGCGGGTGAGATTACCTCGGCTTCAATTTTTTTAGCCTGTGCAGCCTTGAAATATTCCTGAGAAGCTAAATTAANGAGAATTTTATATTTAGATTTCTTTAAATCTTGGTTTATAGAATTAACTATGGAATCTCCCCAAAAGGCATAAAGATCCTTACCTTTGGGGTTTGGGTACACCGTGCCCATTTCGAGGCGATAGGGTTGAATTAAATCAAGAGGNCTGAGAATTCCATACAAACCGGAAAGAACCCGTAATTTTTTTTGAGAGTATGAAAAATCAGATTTTTTAAAGTTCCAGGCTTCTAAACCTTCATATACATCCCCTTTAAATGCAAGGATGGCTTGTTTTGCATTTTGCTGATCATGACTTATNTTCCANTTAGTAAAACGATCCCGGTTCAAATCGGCTAACTTTGGACTTAAGTGCATGAGTTGGGCAAGTTCTTTGGAGGAAAGATTTGAAAGCCCAGTAATTAAACTTTTTGAAAAAGAAAGAAATTCAGGCTGGGTACAAACTGAGTGTGCAGTGGATGAATCAAAATCCAATGTTTTGGCAGGCGAAAGTAAGATCATATTTAAAAGTTTAATCAGCATACGATTTGATTCAAGTAGAGAAAATTGATTTNTAATTTGACTTNAAGNAAGAACGGAAATAAGTAAGTATACTAAATACATAAATGATATGAAAAAAATCATCCTTCTTTTACTCTTCTCTGCTTTTAATCTAGATTTCAACTTGAATGCCCAAGAAATTTATGGAGACCGGCTTTCTCCCCATATAGATGGGCGAGGNGGTGATCTTTACAATGAAGCCAATCAAACAAATGTGAACCCGAGTCTCCTTTCTAAATCCGAATTGCGGGTGGCTGAAAAGCATGCCCTACGAAGAAAGACAATGTTACTCGCGGAAGCGAACCGCAGGTTACATTTTGATCTTCTGCAGACTAGGAAATTAGCCAAAAAAGCAAGCCGTGAATTAAGTCACGAAGAAATGATCGCCGATGCATGGCATAACAGTCATACAGGAAAAAAGGATGGCCGACGCTGGGCAGATTTGTATGGAGACGAGAAAGAAGAGTACAGAATTAGATATATTGAATTNTATAACCTTAAAAAAGAAGCGAANAGAACCATTCCGGTAACTTCCAAGTTCTATGTTTCGGAAGAGGAATTTAACCGTGCNTGGAGTAAAAATCCTGTTAGTAAACGAGATGGGAGAACTTGGGATCAAATTCCTGAAGGCAGAGAAAAAGAAAAATTACGCGANAAATATCGCAACTTTAAAGAAGCAAATGAAGGATGGTTCAACTCTGATGGCAACCCCTTTTATGATGCAACAAGCTTTGCCGCAGGAACTTGAAAATCTTAAAAATGGGTGAAGTTCTTTAGACGCTGAAAGTGGTTTTCAGATGAATATTCCCCATAATTTGAACCCAAAGTTTTTCATTTATTTCCAAATACAGGGCCGCCGTTCGTAAATATTCACATTCTTTNGTNGACATNTCTCGATCGAGTAGGATCAGTTTTGATAAGGTCACAAAAATCTTGTTTCTTTCTTCTTGAATAGTTGCATCAGCCATCGAAAAACAAAGCTGGCTTAGTTGTAGTTCAGAAACATTCAAATTATTGGCAATCTTAAGAATACAATGAGCTACCGAATCAGATAGCATGGAATGTTCCTTGAGTGTGTTTATAATAAATTCTCTTTCGACAAGATCGAGATGATCATCTTCCTTGGCAAACCAGCAGAGCACGGCAGCATACAGACAAATTTTTTGAAGTTCGGGTTTGGAATGTGGCAGTTCAAGTTGTTCCTTAAGCACAGCTTTCCTAAATAAGAAATAGATGGGATTGTCGAAAAATTCATGTATGAATTTTTCCCGACCTCCTTTACTCGGATCCCACGACTTTTGCTGATGGATCGAGTTTTTAAAAAGAAAAAACTTAAGTTTTTTTAGAAAGGAACCAACATTGTTCGCAAGATCACTCTCCAATTCCTTGGTAAACTTTTGTTCTTCTTTAGTTACTTCTCCATCGGATTTAATTATTTTGANTAATGCTTCGATGGCCAGTTTGGAGTGTCCTTTGTGAAATACTTTCTCTAGAAAATCATTGATGATCGATTTTTGCTCGGGTGGCGAAATTGGATAGGCAAGATAGATCTTAAGTTTTCTCCAATCTTCAAAATTGATATGAGGCAACTGTAATACAATGGCTTTTAGGCAGTCCATTTCATTCTCATTAAGATCTCCGTCCACCCATGCAGCTGCCGCCAAGGTTTTACCTAAAGATACATTAAAGGCAGGGTATAAATCTTTGTGTTTTAACTTTGACATGNAAAGACAAATGTTGAGGTGTAGTTATTTTAAGTAAAGATTATAAAATTGATGTTTTATAATACCGATTTAAGATAATGTGAATAGTAAAACTGTTTACTTTTTTTAAAGAATGCTNTTCCTNAAAGTCACTCGTTCCGTCAAAAGATTTGCGGCCCGTTTTGGGTGGCTTATGGCAGAGCTGGTGTTTGTNTTTTTGGGGATGTATGGAGCNTTTCTCCTCGAACGAATGCACGACGACGANATGGATNTGCTCCGCAAACGTCAGATCTTGCAGGCTCTGGTNGATGAGTTTGAAGATTATGAAAAAGAACTNGGGTCAGCCAGTTCCTCGCTNGACGAGGCTTACGGAGTNCCCTTTTTCACTGCCTATGGGGCAGGGGAAAAACCTTTTCCCANACCTATACCTTATGGNGGNATGGGNAGCGTNAANACNGGTATTTGGGAAGCNATGCTCCANAGCGGAGGGATCGANGTCCTCGAAGTCGAAGTTATTCAACAAGTTCAGGTCTTTTTTAAAAAGCTTCAGGATCTGCTCGATCTGTATTCCCGGTTTGAGAGACTTACTGAACAGATGATTCTGCCGGAGATGGATCAGGAGGTGAATTATTTTTATCAAGCGGAAGGGCGGGAACTTCGAGATAAATATAAATGGTATGTAAATTCTCTGTTCACCATTGGCATGTCTCTTCGTTCGCTCAGCGAACAGGCAGCGAGCACGAAGATGGTGCTCCTCGATGAGTATGANAAAATCCGGNANAAGNATGAGAAAGAAAAGCAAAACTATGCCNCGGCCGTGGAACTCCCTGACGNACCTGAACCGGANGAAANAATGGAAGAACCATTGGAAGATACGGTGGAAGCTCCNTCCGATGCAAGATCCCAGGCATTGGATTACTTATCTTTTCAATGCCAAGNTTTGNCAGAGCATCTCCAACAAATTAAAACCGGGTACGATGANACNTATGCAATTCCCTTTTTTACCTCTTACTCGGAAGGGGAGCGTCCTTTACTCTTTCCNATTCCCATGGATTTACTGNAAGGCATTAATGTAGAACCCCTCTCCGATCTGCTTGCCGCGGAAGGGGTAGAAGAGGTATTGGAGAAAGAAATTNTAGATTCCTTACGAAATATTCTCAGTAAAATTTCCGAGACTNAAAGAGTACACCAAGAGTTTGCAGAGCGNTGNGAAATCGAAATTCTAGCTGATCAAAACATCTCCCTTTTTTACGCTACGGAAGCCATTGAGGTTAAAGAAAAGTTCCAGTGGTTTCCAAACTCTCTTTATGCTCTCGGCATTGCCTTGGAAGATTGTCACAAGGAAATCGCTCCTGTTCTTACTATGCTCGAGCAGGAAAGCATCTCAGAAGAATCCCTTNAAGTACCTGTCATCTCTAAATCCGAGTCAGTCGAAGAAACTACTGAATTAATTTTAGAAACCAACCGAACCGTGCTTTCCGAAGATGAAAAGTAATCGTTATCTTCATTGCCTAATTAGTATTTATAAAAGCTTAGCTTGGGAGAGAGGGTTCTTTCTCTGGAATAAGATATCCTTGCTTGGTCGGGAATTCCGAAGTATGGATTAAACTTTCAGATTCGTTTGCCCACCGTACAGTTTAATGCGCCAATATAGTTCATTCCCGTTTTCCCTGATGGCTTGGTTTTTACTTGGTCTCGTTGGGGTATCCCCAAGTTGGTCCGAAACTGAACGCATCTCTCTGAAGTATCCGGTATCCAAAATCTCCTTTATTTTTGGACAAACGCATCCGTCTTTACCCAATTTAGAGGTGTTAGCAAGAGTGCTGACTCCCTTCGGTTCTGGCGAGAATGAGGTGACCTTAGCGGATTTAATGAGAGGGGCTTCAGGCGTTTTAAAGATGGATGATCGGGATCTTTATAACTTGGCGGAGATTCCGGTTCATTTACTGAAAGATCATGGGTTTGAGGGAGTGTTGGCTTTTCCCAATCCTAAGATGATCGACCNGGTAAGTGGTCAGGATTTACGGGTAGCTGGAGACGCATCCTTAGAAATCGTAGTCTGGTGTTCGATTCTCGATGAGGTGGTGGTGGAGGGCAAAGGCTTGCTTCCNAAAGAGAGGGAGAGACTGGAGCAAAGAATCGCGGGCTTTGTGGAGGAAGAAGAATTACTGGGTGAACCTGTGATGAATGGATTGGTGGAATATCTTTCGGATGTAACCAGCCATGCTTCAAGGAATTCGCGGGTGGTGTTATCTGCTGGTTCGGAGCCGGGAAAAGTACGGGCAGTGGTGCAGACTAGAAGAAACAAGAGAGCAAATTTTTCAATTTCCACTTCCAATTCCGGCTCGGANTCGACGGGAGAGTGGCTTTTTAATTTTGCAGCCCGGACTGATCAATTATCNGGAAGGGATGATCAGGTGGGAATAAACTACACCNTTTCAAATACCGGAGAAAGNCATTCGTTAGTTGGATCTTATTACATTCCATTAGTTCGTCCGGAATTTACCACTTTGGGCGTTGGGGTTGGGTATTCTTCCTATGATGCCTCCACTTTTGCNGTGACCCATGTTGATTTTGAAGGGGATAATCTTTATTTGGACTTATCTTTGAATGGTAANCCCAATATATTTTTGGGAGAAAATTTATCTTCTGGGATAGAGTTTGGTCTGAGGCTAGAAAATGTCTCCGCTTTTAATTCTCTTTTTGGAAATGCAGTGGATGCAACGATGGTCACTCCTCGGGTTAGCCTTTCNTTCGATTCCAAAGGAACTTACCGTACAGGAATGAGCCGAGCTTCGCTCTTCGGGAATATGAGCTCGATCGATCAGGCGGATAGGGAAGCTTTGGGGGGATTTGAGGCGACTGATCGATATGCNCGGCTTCAATTTAGTCATGCAGAAACTTTCTTTTTAGGTAAATGGATGGAGGATACCTTTTCCAGAGCACCCAGTGAATATTTTTCGAGACAGGTTCTGAACATTCGTGCTCAGCTAGATTTTGGTCTTTCCGGAAAAAGGCACCTGCCTCACCATCAGTTCATTGCAGGAGGAACCGGAAGCGTACGAGGGTACCCAGAGTCTCCGGTGGCGGGAGACTCAGGCCAGGCAATATCATTGGAGTATAGCATTCCGTTTTATTATTTTGCGGATTCCTATGCCAAAACAGATCTGCCCTGGTCATTGAGTGCTTTTATTGACTGGGCGAGGGTGGAGGTCAATGATCCCCTGTTTTTTGAGTCTGATCAAACCTTAATAGGCATGGGAGTGGGCGTGCAATTTCTCTTACCCCGTGGGTTGTATGCAAGGTTTGACCTTGCCAAGCCGCTGAGAGAGTTAAAAGTTGGAGATAATCCGATTGATGGTACCCGTAGTTCAGATTATCGGGTGCATGGAAACCTAGGATGGAATTTTTAACGAAGCATGAGAAAAATAAACGCTAATAAACTTTTGATTATATTTTTTTTCATTGGTCTTCGTGTTATGTATGGCTTACCCGAAGGGAGTGAACCAACTTCTGGTGGAGGTTCCATTTCTGTAGAGGGAAGTACCATGAGTTTTACCGCACCGGATGGTAGTATTTTTAATCANGGAAGTTTCAATGTGAAGACTGGCGAGACGGTCAAGTTTGTGCAACCAAGTGCCAATGCCCGGGTGCTCAACCGTATTTCTTCTAATTCTGCTTCTACGATAGACGGCCGAGTCGAAGCTAATGGTAAACTTTATTTCGCGGCACCTGGAGGATTAATTTTTGGGGAAGGGGCGGTGATTCAGGCACGGCATTTACAGGCAGTGGCTGGAAATATAGAAGGTAGTAATTGGGACAAATATCCAGAGCTAAAAGGGGATATTGAAAACAAGGGAACAATTCAGGCGGACTCAATAATTTTGGGTGGTCGAACAGTTAAGAATAGGGGAAGTTTATCGGCAGGTGCCGGGTCCATTCTAGTCGTGGCAGGTGGGGGAATGGAAATATCATCCTCGGATGGTTTGCGAGCGGTCGAACTTTCAGAAAATTTCAATTCTTCGGAATCCATGGCTGGTGACTTGTTGGGGCATGCACTTCTGGAGAGTGGAGTACTATCAGCATCTGATGTACAGGTAACTGCTTCTTCAGTGACTATCAATGGAACGATTGAAGCCTCTAAACTTGTGTTTTCTGAAATCACGGAATTAACTGCTACTGATGGAACGATCCATGCCCCAGATATGATTGTAAAAGCGAAAGCGAATCGTTTCCCTAAGATTTCGCTACCCGGAAAGAATAATCAAATTTCCAATCTTTCCTTAGACGGGTCATTCAGTGAATTGAAAGTCCTCTCCTCCAATGCACTAGCGGTATCATCCTTAACAGATAGCACTGTGAGCAATGGTTTACAAGTTCAGGATGCAGATTTGCGAACAAGTAATGGAGACCTCTCTCTTAGTATTTCTTTTTCACCAATCTCCACCATTACAAACAGTTCCCTACTATTGGCTGCGAAAACAGGAAGTGTGGAAATGGGCCAAAGAGAATTTCTCTCAGGATTTGATCAGGTGGTGGTATATGGAAATAATGTACTCGAAGAGGTCGCAACCGCAATGGGGACACTCGATGACGACTGGTATGTCCTTAACGCCACGACTTTGAATTTCGATACTTTGACTCCCGGGTTGGATGCTAGTTCCATCTTTTTATTGGAAGCAGAAAATGCTTCTTTGAACCTGACGGGAAGCGGGCAAATTTCGGGGGGAACTTCCAATAGCTTGTCAAATGGAACTGATAACATTCCTTCTGTTGATCCTGGCGGTTCAACAACGATTTCTTCCGGAACGAGTACAGGAGTAATTGGAGAGCCTGGCTTGACTTCCCCTGAGGGTACTCCTTCCCTGACATCTTTTGTTACCACTTCGTCCTCTGCAAATAGATTAACCGAGCAACAATTAGCTTCCGCCATGAGTGTGGGGCTTTATTCCGATCACTCTTATTTATTACAATCACTCCCGCCTGCTGAATACACATTGATTCAACTGGCGGAAGCAGGTGGCACAAGTCTTTTGTTTGGCGGGAGTTTCGATACGGTTGCCGGAGGGGGTGATGTTTCCACTCGTAACGACTCCTCATCAGCAGACTCTGGTAGTGAAATTGAAGATGCCTCCTCCTTTTTTAACTGCTGTGTATGCTTGCCCTTTATATTCTGTTACGGCATAGAAAGTTCCCGTTGCTTCCACCGTACCCGAACGAGAACGAATTCCAAAGCGCGGCGATGTTTGAGGATCACGATCAGGATTTAAATAGGCGGAAACTGTCCCGTTTCGAAGATCGATCATCTGACGGTTATTTACTGGAGGGCCCAGCACGGCTCTTGAATTCTCATCAAAACGGACCGCTGATTTTCCGGTAAAAGAAACGATCAGGGTGGAACCCGAAGGAATAACGAGTAAAGTTCTTACTTTGATAATTTCACCCTCTTGCACAGGAAGAAAAGAGTTACTCTCAGGGATATATCTTACTACCATTCCTCTGCTCACTTCAATCCGAGGCATCATTTCTAAAGGGACTGATAAATTAGAATCACTCACCGCCCAGGGGTCATTTGCCACCTCTTTGACAATTTCACTTCCCGGAAGATCTCCAACCATCGATTCCAATTCCTCCAATTTTCTTTCAATGCCTCTCAAGACAGGTGGCACAGGGCTTGTAGAATGAGGGCTGGCTTTCGGGTTATTGAAAGGAGATACATTGGATGAGATAGGAACTGTTGGGGGAACTGCCATCGAACTTCCGGGCACACCAAGAAGTCTTTCAAGTTCATCCATCTGTTGGTTTAAAGAATCGACACTGGGAACTGCCTGTAACGATAATGAACAAAGCCAAGCCAAGCCAATACCCGTACGATAGAAAATTTCCAAAAGAATTGATCGTCTATTCATCGGTTGGAAAATCCTTTCAAACTTTCTTCAATTTCCGGAGTCAAAGCTTGCTCCAGCCTTTGCGTTGCTAGCGGTGAAAAGACTGGTCGGCTGATGGGAGCGAGCGGTGCTGCTCCAAGAACGGCTTGCCTCACTGCAGCCCTGTCTAGTGCGTCCACAGGGGACTGTCCTTCAGATGCACCATCCTTTGCGGATTTATCATCCGAACTTTCTTGCTCATCGCTGGATGCGGAGGCATCTTCAATTTCACTACCAGAGTCTGCTGATGAGGAGTCGTTACGAGTGGAAACATCACCCCCTCCGGCAACCGTATCGAAACTCCC
>NHCX01000093.1 GCA_002168015.1 Verrucomicrobia bacterium TMED44 | reverse complement strand
GCACGGCATATTTTCTTCCGGTTTAGGCGCCTCATCCTGGCCCCAATGGCGCGGCCCCAGCCGGGATGGCATGATCAAGGAAGGTTCTCCCTGGCCGGCTAAAATTGATGAGAAATCACTCCAGGAATCCTGGCGGGTAAAGATTGGTAAGGGATATTCCGGGGCCATTCTATCCGACAACCTAGTATTCACCGTGGAAACCAAGGGGAAGAAAGAAATCGTTCGTGCCTTTGATCAGCAGAGCGGGAAACCAAAATGGGAAGCCCAATGGGAGGGNTCGATGAGTGTTCCCTTCTTTGCCTGGAAAAACGGCAGTTGGGTCCGTTCCACTCCCGTCTTCGATGGGGAAAACCTTTATGTCGGGGGCATGCGTGACTTCCTGGTCTGCCTCGACGGCAAGTCCGGAAAAATAAAATGGGAGGTCGACTTCATGGAGCGNCATNACTCNCCCCTNCCTGCNTTTGGCTTTGTCTGTTCCCCCTTNNTNTANGAGGGTCATCTTTATGTTCAAGCNGGCTCTGGATTCAGCAANTTGGANCGNNANACNGGGNAGTCCATTTGGCGGACCCTAATTCACAAAGGGGATAAATATGGAAGNGCTTTTTCNTCCCCCATCANNGCCAACCTCAAGGNTGTCCAGCAGTTGGTGGTNCAGACCCGTACCGAGCTGACCGGAGTGGCTCCGGAAAGCGGAGAAGTTCTTTGGAAAAAACCGGTCCAAGCCTACCGGGGAATGAATATCTTGACCCCTTCCCTTTTTGGCAATTCCGTGTTCACTAGTTGCTATGGTGGAAAAAGCCTGCTTTTNAANNTGGACAAGAAGAGTANCGGTTTTGAGNTCCGTAANAAATGGGAAAANAAACAGGAAGCTTANATGTCCAGCCCGATCGTGATCGGGGACTATTGCTACCTNCATTTAAGAAANCAACGCATGACNTGCCTNGATATGNGGACTGGNGAGACCAAATGGATCAGCAGTGAATCCTTTGGGAAATATATGTCCNTNGTTTCCAANGGGNAGGAAATNCTTGCCCTTGATGAAGATGGTACNCTTTACCGGATCGANGCAAATCCGGATCAACTCTTGATCAAGGAAGAACGCGAAATTTCAAAATCCCCNACNTGGTCCTACCCTGCTTTTGCNGGNAGGCAGATGTTTGTCCGGGAGCTGGAATCGATTGTNTGCTACACTTGGTAATTANCAGAATANCTTCCTAATCAGCNGGACTTGGATTTTCATTTTCNTTGNNNANCCTAGTTTCNCCNAAAAAGAAAACCTNGGCNTCCCCCTTNCTCTTGAGCAGGACNAAAATGGCATAGATTCCGGCGACCANATTGCCACCCANNANNATNGCTAATGCCCAAAAAAACTTTGCTCCGAGGCAACATTCCCGGTACCANATCCAGCCAATAAAGAAGAGGAANCCCACATACACATCGAAGAGGGAAACAATCCCCCAGGGATTTTCCATCAGTTCCCCCCCGTCCTTCCAGAAGTCACCCACAATAAANCCGTAGGCCAAGGCAGCCGCCATGACTACGGTTAAAAGGGTTAGGTAAAGAAGGGCGGATTTCATGCCCTTATCCTACCCACTATCTTGGGCACTTCAAATCAGGAAGATGCGGAAGCGAGAGCCTGATCAATATCCGCAAGGATATCATCAATATGCTCGATTCCAATCGATAGACGAACCATTTCCGGTGGAATGCCTCCGGCTTTTTGCTGCTCCTCATTCAATTGAGAGTGCGTGGTGGTGGCGGGATGAATGGCCAAACTCTTGGCATCCCCGACATTGGCAAGGTGGGATAGAAGTTGCAGGTTATCAATAAATTTGGGTCCCGCTTCGGCACCTCCCTTGATCCCAAAGACCACCATCGATCCGCCCTTACCCTTGAGGTATTTTTCATTGAGGGAATGCATCGGGTCACTCTCGAGTCCGGGGAAGCGTACCCACTCTACCAAATCATGGGATTGTAAATGCTTGGCTACAGCGAGTGAATTTTCACAATGACGTTCCATCCGCAAGGGCAGGGTTTCAATCCCCTGTAGGAATTGCCAGGAATTATCCGGGGCAATACAGGCTCCCAGGTTGCGCAAGGGAACCGTTCGCATCCTCAAGATGAAAGCGAGTGGAGCCAAGGGCTCGGGCAGGTCATGCCCCCAGCGCAATCCATGATAACTATTATCCGGTTCGTCATAGAGGGGAAACTTTCCGTTCTTCCAGTTAAAGGTGCCAGAATCGACAACCACCCCACCGATGCCGTTACCATGACCACCCAACCATTTTGTCAGGGAATGAATTACAATCGAGGCACCGTGCTCAATGGGCTTGGTAAGGTAAGGGGTGGAAAAGGTGCTATCCACAATTAAAGGAATTCCGTGTTCATCGGCCACATCTGCAATTGCCCGAATATCGGCAACATCCAATCCTGGATTGCTCACGGATTCACAAAAAAGGGCTTTAGTTTTATCGGTGATCGCGGCGGCAAAATTTGCCGGATCTTTGGGATCGACCAGCTTGATCTTGATCCCAAGCTTGGGAAGAATGTCGTTGAATTGAGTGTANGTCCCCCCGTACAGATTGTTGGCGGAGACAATCTCGTCGCCCTCCTGGGCCAAGTTGATAATCGAATAAAAAACTCCGCTGGTTCCCGAGGATAGTCCAAGGGCCGCGGCACCGCCTTCCATTACCGCCACCCGTTGTTCGAGGACATCGGTGGTCGGATTCATCAAGCGGGTGTAAATATTTCCCAATTCGCGCAATCCAAAAAGGTTAGCCGCATGGTCTGTATCGTTGAAAACAAAAGAACTTGTTTTATACAAGGGTACCGCACAGGCGTTGGTGGTCGATTCGGGCGAATAGCCCGCGTGAAGGCATTGAGTTTCTAATTTCATATCGTATAGAAGAATGGAGGAGTTGAATAAAAGGGTAAAATCCTAGGTTGTGAAATTTTTAATTTAAATCAACCCAATACCTGTAAAGACAGGAACAGATCAATTACGATCCCTGTCATAATAATCTAGTTGACCGACTGGCCGTGCATCAGGTAGGCGATCAAATCTCTTCTCTCTTCCTGTTTCAGGTTATCGAGAAGCCCCGCGGGCATGATTGAATTTTCCAGAGTTTCTCGTTTCTTAATGTCTGCCTTACTGACCACGACTTCTGTACCCGGCATTCGAAGAGTTAATGAATTCCTGTCCTGCCCGGCAATCATTCCACTCAGCACCCGACCGTCCTTCAAACTTAGCACATTCATTCGGTAATCTGCCGAAACCGCACTGTTCGGATCGACAATATTTTCCAAAAGGTAGTCTAAATTTGAACGACCCGAGCCCGTTAAGTCAGGACCCAGGTTCCCTCCCCTGCCGTATAGCTGATGGCAACCCGAGCATTGCTGATCATAGACTGAGCTCCCCCTTTTAAGATCGGCCTTGGATAAAGAAGATGGATTCAACTCAACCCGTAATTCTTCTTTTCGCTTAGACAAAAATTCCGGAGATGTGCGGATAACCCCCCAACACTGAGCCAGCCTTTTAGCTAAATTCTCATCCTTTAGAGATTGAATTTGCAGGGCATGGTAGGGAGAAATTAAAGACTTAGATACTTGCCCATTCTCTATCCCTGAAAGCAAAACATCCGCCCAGTTGATTCTCCCACAGAGAATTTCCACCACTTCCTGCCTCTCCTCCCCATCAAAATTTTGCAGGTTGGAAACCAGCATCTCACCGGTTTGATTATCTTCGAATTTTGACAGTCCACGGACAGCCCAAATTTTCATTTCTTTGTTTTTCAAGAGCTTATCGCTTATAGATTTCAGATTCGGAGAGTTGGAATCAATCAGGATTTTCATGGTTTGCCTGCGAACCTCAATCCCAGCAACGGGATTCGTTACCAATTTCTCCATCTGCCCGATGGCCTGCTCATCCCCAAACAAAACACTCAGTTTTAAAGCACTGGGATTGCCTTGTAATTTGGAAGAGACTTCATCCCACCTGGCAGGTTTTTCAAATCCTTTGATTCCCAAAACGGCCCGCTCGATCCCCGCGAGCAATGAATCTGCCTGTTTGGTTTGTTCTCCCAGTAATTTCAATAAAGCATCAAANNNAACNGGGTTTTCCTTTGATCGTTCNGTNANAGCCCGGGCAATCCATGTCCTTAGATTCGACCATTCTGTGGNTCTCGCCACCTCCAGTACTTTTTCCGGATCCAACTCCACCAGCGGAGTAATCCCTGCCCANACNACNAGNGGNANATTATGNTCNTTTNTATCCTCTGATCGAAAAGCCAGTGCTTTGGCAAGTTCTCCCCGGGANTCANNNGGNAAGCGTTGCAANGNAGANGCNANNGTTAANCGGACCAAGCCGGATGCATCCATAATAGCCTGTTGAACTAATTTCTGCATGATCTCAGGGCTGATCGTCGGCAATGCTTTTTCCCTTGGTCCAAACAGGGTATCGATCGGTTGGTCGTCCATCATCAATCGAATAAGCCAGGCGCGGATATGTTCATTAGGATCATTCAAATAACTTTCGGAAATTGTTTTATTGAATGCGTGCAATCCCCACATTGCCCGCAAGCGAATGGGGGTNGGATGCCTGCCTAAAAAGTTCAGTTCGCAGATTCGAATCATTGAGTACTTCTCTATCTCGGTCAGAGTACTCACTGAAAGGTTCTGTAAGAACTGACGGAAATACCAGACATTTGGATGGCGAATGATCGCTTCCAGATCATCGAATCCATTTTCCATAATTGAGAGATCCGCCACCGGATTTTTCTGATGAAAAAATTTATAGATTCTTCCACTCGTCCGGTGCACCCCGGTATGGTCATGGCATTCCCCGGTATCACTCCAGTCCAATCCGTAAATCGCCCCGTCCGGNCCCACACTTACTTCCATTCCCCGGAACCATTCATTGGAATTCTCAAACACATCCGTCTCGTGCACTCCGGTATACCCACTCCCCTTTCTCTTCAGGCGTTCACGATTGAGCCTCCTCCCATGCTGGTTCCAGGTCAGTAATCGATTCCTCCATTCACCCGGAAAATGATCCGCCTGGTAGATTGCCATCCCCACATGAGCATGCCCACCCCCAAAGTCATCCGCCGCTCCGTATCGCGACTTGTGCCAGGCGAGATTGGTATCNTAATGGAAATGATCCGCATGTTGGGACATGCGTTCATAGATCAATGGGTTCTGAGATGCACCGCTTCCTGACTCCCGATAATGGGCACCGGGAATCAGATGCCACATATGCCCGATCACGGTGTTGATAAAAAAAAGTTCCCCATGCTGATCCCAGTCATGCCCCCATGGATTGACCGTGCCATGGGCCAGTACCTCGACCACTTTTCTTTTCGGATGATAGCGCCAGATTCCNCCATCGATTGGATAACGTAATTCATCNGGTGTNCCCGGTACNCCAATTCTTCCCGGGCAGGAATGCCCGCAGCGTCCATAAAGCCAGCCATCCGGCCCCCATCGTAAACCGTTGGCAAAATTGTGGTAATTTCCACGGGCCACATCGAATCCATCGAGCATGACTTCGGGCTCTCCATCAGGCACAAGATCCCCATTACGATCAGGAATAAAAAGTAATTTGGGTGGACACATCAACCAGACCCCACCGTGCCCAACCTCCACACTGGTGAGCATCTGCACCTCATCGGTAAATACCTTCCGGGTATCCGCCTGCCCGTCCCCATCCGTATCGGAAAGAACAATTACCCGATCCCGCAAGCTGAGATCAAACCGTATCTTCCGGCTCCCGTAGGTGTAATTTTCCGCCACCCACATCCTGCCCCTTTTGTCCCATGCCATCGCGATCGGGTTTTGTACCATGGGCTCACTTGCCCAGACTTTTACCTTGGTTCCCTCAGGCAAGGAAAAAGACTGTGCACTCTCCTCCGCACTTGGCGGATCGGCATCCGTAGTCGACTCNGTGTTAGGCAACTCAGGAAATTCATCTGCCCATACAAAATGAGTAAGTATGCATAAAAGTAGATACCAAAACCTCATACCAACTTAGCCTAGAAAGGAAATCATGCCCGTCAAACGGAGACTTGGGACGTAACGAAAAAATTTACAGGAATAGTTGCTTACTTNACGAGGATGGGCTCCGAAGACTTGATCATTCCACCAGTTCCTAATTGGCCAGCTTGGTTGCTCCCAAAGAGAAAACAATCTCCTGAATCTGTCCAATAAATCGAATGATTGATTCCCGCTGCCATCCCCGCCACCCCGGAATTAACGATCTTGGTAAGCTTCATTTTCTGATCAATTGAACCCGCTCCCACCTTGCCATAAGTATTTTGTCCNGCNGCCCAAAGTGATCCATCTTCCATCAGAAAAAGACTGTGAGTACTGGCTCCAACCGCATGCTTAATCCCACGATCAATTATCAAAACGGGTGATCTTTGAATCCCGCTGCTTNGATACCCCAGACGAAAATCGTGTCCGTTTCCAAATCCAAGGAGAGATCCATCNGTCATTCCAACAAAAGAATACAGATGACCAGCGGATATCCATTTCNCACCGGAAGCAATNATTCTTTTGGGTACAAGNTGATCACTTTGGTTATCACCTCCTAACTGTCCATCATTATTTCTCCCCATTCCCCAGACTGACCCGTCATTCACGAGAAAAAGGGTATGATTCCAGCCGGTTGCGACTTGGGTGACACTCTGTTGCACAATTTTAACTGGAGACAACCGGTCGGTTTTATTTCCGTCTCCCAATTGCCCGTAATTATTTCTTCCAAAAGTCCAAAGTGAGCCATCTTCAAGCACCATTGCTCCATGATCTCCACCCGCAGCGGATGAAATCACTTGGTTGTTACCTACCAAGCTTGGACTGTTCTGGCTGGTGGTTGAATTATTCCCCAACTTACCATAATTTCCATGGCCGAAGCCAAGCAGGGAGCCATTCTCCTCTTGGAATAAAACCGTTTTATGTATAGATGAAACCGAAATGACCCTNTTTTCAACCACCCTCTGAGGTAAGGATGATCGTTTTAACCCGTTCCCCAAATCTCCCCAATCAGCAATTCCAAAAGACCATAGCGAACCTTGCTTATCTATTAGGTAACTGCCATTGGTATTGGCCGCAGCTGCTTTTACTTGAATCCCGGGAATTTTCACCGGTACTTGGGTTTGGACCATTTTGCCATCTCCTAACTGCCCCCAATAATTATTACCCAAAGTCAGCATTCTTCCGTCCTTCAACCTGACAAAAGAAAAACTACTGCCAGTCTCAATCTCCTCAGCACCGGAAAGGATGAATTTTGAATGGACTGACCAACTACTGGAATCAAATCCGAGTTGAAGCTCATTATTCCCTCCTCTCCCCCATACCGATCCATTCTCATCAAGATAGAGGAAAAAATCATACCCTGCCACCACCTTGCGTACCCCAGAATTAACAATTTTGATTGGACTCAAGGGATGTCCGATAGGACCGAATGAATTAAACCAGTTCGCTCCCGTTGCCCAGAGCGAACCATCCGATTTAACATACAAGGTGGTTCGGGCACCCACCGCAGCCTGTACAACTCCGGATTGTTCAAGCTGAAAAGGAACGGATTCAAACTCAGACTTTTTCCCATTGCCAAGTTGCCCATCCAATCCTTTTCCAAATGTCCAGAGGGAACCATCCTCTTTCACGACAGCCGCATGCTCATTATTAGCAGCGATCTGTTTGACCCCTCCATCAAAGATCCTGACCAACTGCGAACGATCGGTATTGGTACCATCCCCAAGTTGACCTTTGGAATTCTCACCAAATGCCCAGAGGGATTTGTCTCCTTTAATAACGTAATGACAATTGTTTCCCGCGGCAATACCTCTGACCGAGTCATCAAGAATTTTTATCGGATTGCTGGTAATTCCGTGAAAATGGGCAATGTTCCCAACTCCCCAAAGTTCTCCCGTCCGGGTCACAAATAAGCTACTATTGGAACCAGCCGCAGCGGTCACGACTGGTTGGTCAA
>NHCX01000092.1 GCA_002168015.1 Verrucomicrobia bacterium TMED44 | reverse complement strand
CATTTTTGGGAAAATTCTTTGTATTCACTGCCGGATAAATAATGACAGATTAAAGTTAGTGCAAATAAGCTAACCGTATATTTAGTAAAATGCATAGAATCAATGGACGGTCTTGGAATCAGTAGAAAGAAAATTCTTTAAATCAAATAGTAATTTTGAGATAAATAGAAGACTTCATATTATTAATCTATCTATGACATACCCAAAATTCCAAACTTTATCTTTTATATTGTCATTTTCTTTGTCCTGCTTTTCGGCAGAGATTGATTTTGTTCGCGATGTAAAGCCCATCCTTGAACACAATTGCGTAAGTTGTCATTGGGAGGGAAATGTTAAAGGAAGTGTGCGCCTAGACATAAAGGAAGAAGCTTTCAAAGGTGATGATGTGATTATCGCTGGTAATCCTGATGACAGTTCCCTCTATTGGACTACCACTCTTCCCGAAGACGATGAGCTTTTTATGCCTCCTATTACAAACGAGGAAAAAGACTACCCTCTTACAAATTCTGAAAAGAAAATCATTCATGAGTGGATCAAAACTGGTGCAAATTGGCCAAACGGAGTTGAGCTAGAGCCACAAAAAAGACTGCCTAAGCAAATTGATTTTGTTGAACATGTCCAACCCGTTTTGGAACTAAATTGTGTTGCCTGTCACTACGATGGTAAAGTCAAAGGCGATCTACGGTTGGATTCCTTTGAGCATGCATTTGCATCAGAACATGTGATTGTACCCGGAGAGCCTTTAGAAAGTGATCTATGGGTTTTATGCACTCTTCCTCCGGATGATGAGATGTTTATGCCACCGGAAGGAAATGATCCGCTTTCTTCCACAGATCTTTTTTTGTTGAGGAGATGGATTGAGGAAGGAGCTGAATGGCCTGAATCCGTAACCTTATCGCCAAAAAAGAAAAGTTTTACAACTTTAGGTATGCTAGCAAAAGACCTTTATCAAGAATTGGGATTAAAGCCAGGAAAGTCTCAAGATGAATTTTCTGCTTACAGGCAAGAAATAGAAACTTCGAAATTAAATTTTGAAATGCTCCCAATTGTTGGAGGGAAATTTCAGATGGGAAGCCCTGTATCTGATGAAAAGCGCGGCAGCAATGAACTGCTCGCTCATGAAGTTAAAATCTCTGATTTTTGGATGGGTAAATACGAAGTCACATGGGATGAGTATGAGCTGTGGATGATCAATCTTGATAAGGACAACCGCGAGTATGATAAAAAACCAACCGACAAAGCGGATTCACTTTCGGATGCGGTCACTAAACCTACTGCACCTTATGTTGACATGAGCTTTGGAATGGGAAAAAGCGGACACCCTGCGATATGCATGACTCAACTTTCGGCTAAAATGTATTGCATGTGGTTAAGTGCAAGAACTGGTCAATTTTACCGTCTTCCGACGGAAGCAGAGTGGGAATATGCCTGCAAAGCGGGAACTTCGACAGCTTACAGTTTTGGGGATGATCCCGAACAACTATCCAATCATTCCTGGCACTTAGGAAACAGCCGCTTCCAATACCAGCGAGTCGGATCCAAATCGCCAAATCCTTTTGGCCTGTACGACATGCACGGAAATGTCTGGGAATGGGTGCTTGACCAATTTACCCCTCCCCCATCTAGCTCTCCCAGTGAACTTCGTACCAATCCACTTGTTTCTCCAAACACTCTCTATCCTAGAGTTGTTAAGGGCGGATCTTGGGACGATGGAGCGGCAAGCCATAGGAGTGCAGCACGTATGGGCTCGGAGGAAGCTTGGAAACAACAGGATCCCCAGATTCCGAAAAGCGTTTGGTATCACACGGATGCATTATTTGTTGGCTTCCGAGTTGTTCGCCCAAGAGAAATTCCAAAATTAGAAGACATTGAAAAATTTTGGCCATCCGAAGAAGATATCAAAGCAATCCCCGGTCGCTAAATATTTAGTTCTTGCAGACTGAAAGTTTTTGGGCTCAGTTTATATAAGCCCTATGCAAATATTTAGTCTTACAAACAAATCTGCTGCATTGATTTCTAGTAAGAGAGGTTTCGCTCTAGTTATGGCGTTATCTTTGCTTAGTCTTGTATTCTTGCTGGTCATTTCCTTGGTAAATTTGGTTGGAATCGACCTCAGTCTTGCCGATGCCCGTAAGGAAAAAGTTTTAGCACAGGCACATGCCCGCATGGGTATGATGGTTGCCATAGGTGAATTACAAAAGCATCTGGGTCCTGACACCCGCATTTCTGCGACTGCAGATATTTTAGATGAAAGGATTGAATCCGGAAAAAAATACGAAACCGAAATTTACACCGAAGATTCGAATCTAATGTTATCTGCCGCTGTTCCAAAGAACCAAGCCATCGATTTAAACGAAAATGGCGAATTAGATACAGTTCCGTTTGGACAAAGGTATTGGACTGGCGTGTGGAAACATCGGTCTCGTAGAAAAGGTGTGACTGACGATCGAAGAGCCGCCAAACCTTTGCCTTGGAACAGTGAAACTGCTGATTCAATAAGTTCCACTGCAATGAACGATACTGAGTATGACCCGCATCCAGCTATTGAAGTTGCCTGGCTGGTTAGTGGAAATGAGGGGTGGTCCAAAAAACTTGCATTTATGCAAAGCCCTTCCATTGCCAGGGACTTTGTTGAAATTCCTGACGGAATACCAAGAGATCAGCGCTATTTTACAGATCCAAACGGGGGCATATACGGCACGCAAGAAAATGCATGGCTTGATTATGAAGCAGCAATTGAAAGCTATCTGAAAAATTACGACCACCCATTAACCGAATTAGATGAACCTTCGGATAGTTCTGACACAGTTTGGATTCTCAAGAGGCCACTATTGGAAGGACTTACTTCCGAGGACAGCTCATCTGATGAATGGAAGTCCAAACTCCGTAATGAACCTGTGAAAGTAAGGAAGACTTACATTCGTGCACTGGATCCGGCATCAGATTCTCTTAATACTCATGGATCTTATGCATATTGGGTCGGTGACCAAGGTGTTAAAGCAAAGATTAATATTTACAACCCACTTAAAGAATTGTCTGACGAGCAAAGTAAAATAGATGATCTGACTGTTGCAATTGAACCTAATTTAAGTATCTCTGATACATCGGACTCTAGTTCTGGTCCTGGCATAGGAGGTTTTGGATTATCTTTTGAGGATGATTTACAAAGGGTGAAAGTAAATAGTCTATCCTTTTTGCCAAAAAATGATGCATTGGTTGGAGAAGAAAGTGTAAAGAAAATTAAATTAGCTTCTCATTATCATTCCCTTACTACGGATTCTTATGGAGTTTTATCAGATACCCGAACGGGAGGTTTGAAAAGAGATCTCAGTCATGCATTTTCAAATACAAGAGATTGGGATGCATCTTTAGAGCAAAGCACTTTCAATTGGATAGATGATTTTATCGGNTATATNTACAAAGACCGCGTGCATTATCTCAAAAGTGTACCCATGGAGCCTAATGCAAAGGCAAACAAATGGAATGATACTGCAGCCACCGAGTCTATCAACGATTATAATGCAATTTTATCGGGACCATTGTGGCGAACCCTTGGAGCATTCCATAATATGTATACTAAGTTTGCTAATTCTTCCGGTCAGTCTTTGGTTCGAAATGAAACCGCAGATGCACTTCCCAGAACAACGGGTGATAATATGGTTTTGTTTAATAGTGCCAGTGGAGCCTTTCCAAATTCAAGAAGCTCTAGGCCTTTTTGGACGAAGATGGTAGGAGTTAACCCGGTGGTCGCTGTTAATACCCGTCTAAATTATTTTCGAACGCTTGATAAGCGCCCTGGTCCCAAAAACCACCCAATTCAACCGGTACTTTTAGAATTTAAATACTCTCAGATTCCTACCGTCAGTGGTGGAAACCTTGCATTAGCAATCAACCCTTCCGTTGCTCTCTGGAATCCCTACAATGTGAAAATGGAGGTTAGTCAATTATTTGTTGAAATACCCATTCATAGTTCAACCATGTCCTGTTTTAATCCCAAGGAATTCGATCGGTGGAGAAAGTGGTATATGTATAACTGGCGAGGTAGAAATAATAACAATGGAGGTGGTGGTGGTGCTACGCCTCCCCCTCCTCCTCCCCCTCCCCCCCCAGGTTGGAAAAACTTTATTGATTTAAATGGTAATGGTAGAAGGGANCCTGGCGAACCATCTTTGGGCGGAAGAGGAGCTGTTGGACTACCAGGCTCGCTTGGGCCGGCAGGTCACATAATGCATATGTTGCCCGGAAGATTGTGGGGAAACTACCCTCCTTTTAGTCTTAATGATTTTGCCAGNTACTTANCCAGGTATGAAAAGACAGGNCNAAATGTACCTCCTGAAAAGAAAAACATGCATAANTTTCCTCCTTCTCACCCTTGGAGAAGAGTGGCAAGTGAGTTTCGTCAATATTCAATGAAATATGACGGGTTTTCTAGATTTGGAATTTTGCATAGTAATAACCCACTGATTGAAGATACTTCAAATCCTAGAAATGGCGAGTTTTCACCTGTGCGTGAGAGACATCTTCTCTTACGAATTGATTCACTAAGCCTTGATCCTGGAGAAAAAGGCCATTTTACGGTTGCTCCAGGTCAGTTTTGGAATTGGGTCCCACTACCGGACCCTCAAAACAATGACCCTAAGCATTACCTTGAGGTTTCTCTGAGAAAAGGGAACGAGCAAAATTCTTTTTTATGCCGAACTAACTATTCAATTGATCCTAGCGAACCGTTGGCAGTTGAGAACACNCTAAATAAAATACAGGGNGTACATCCTAGNCAANTAGAGTTTTTTAACCCTAATGATGCTAAGTCAATGAGACCCCAAGGTAATTATCCTGAATCTAAAGGGATTACCATGTATACAACTCCACCTTACCAACAGAGTTTAGGACCCAATTTACATATTGCTTTAGCTCCAAATCTAAGGACTCCGATATTTAAAATTAGTAAAGAATTTGATATTAATGCTGGTATTCACAATTGGGCAGTTATGCTTGATCCGATCGCGATGCTTTCAGCAACTACAAGCCCTGCGATTCAAGACCCTGATTTTTTGCCCGGTAATGGTTTACGAATTCGCTTTCAACTTCCCGGAAATGCAGAACATGTTGTTTTAGAAGAATTTAATCTTAGAGCTTTGGTGCAGAGTTATCAGGAAGGCTTTGGAGATAACTGGCAATTAGAATCCTTTATTGGCGACCGTTTTGGCGGTGCGATTTCGGATTACCTTTCGGGTTTGCCTGCTAAAACACCTCGTCCGGAATTCAGGGTACAAGACAGCGATACTCTTAACCGATTCCGTCCTCCTGCCTTCGCTGAATTTTACGAGTTACCTTCTATATTTGACGTTAATGTGACTGTAGATGACTTTGTTGAAATCGATCCACCAAGACTCAACAGAACACCCCCATTTGGGTACAATCCTTATAATTTAGGCAATCAAATCGTCCCTAGAGTTAAGACAGGGAATTCAAGTGTTGGATTTTTTCATGATCTTTCGGAAGCCCACGGCTCCATGAGCCCAGAAAACCGAGCAGTTTTGTTTGACATACCATCTGCTCCCATGCTNTCAATGCTTCAATTNAGGCATGCGAACTTAAGTAATTATACACATGGACCTNCTTATATTCTAGGAAATTCCTATGCAAATCCTCAAGTCGGTAGATATAAATCNTGGGGCAGAGTGAGAACGGTTCTTCAGGATCCAGTATTTCCCCGAATGGATATTGCCAACAACTGGGCCAGNAGNACTCAGTTTTTACAGGCTTACCAAATGTTTAATTACACTAAGTCGCCTTGGACAAATTACATTTCAAGAATGAATCTGGATATGCCTCAAGGAAGCGTTAACTACGGAACAATTAGAAAAGTTGAGGCTCAAATTGAACATCAAAATACCACACTAGATCACAGTTATTATGCCAATCGTGCTTTGTTGGACGGATATTTTCTTTCAGGTGTAGGTCATGACAAGTGGATTCCCCAGTCCTTTGAAAAGATCAAGGCTGATATGGCAATTCTTTCACCTGGTACTCCATATTCTCCTTATCGAAACCCAAGACTTANGCTAACTTCGAGAAATGGTATCTTATCCGAAACATCTTATGGAGATTTGAGTGATGAAGTCACCAGCTCTGAAGATCGTGATTTCAGATACCAAACATTGGCAGCAGATCTTTTACTAGAGGGTGCTTTCAATATTAATTCCACATCCGTGGATGCGTGGATAAGTTATTTGGCCTCATTGAAAGGGAAAAAAATACCGAATGGTACATATCCTTCNAATCAGACTCCAGTTCCTCGATTCCTTAAACAACCCACACCAAATTCTTGGAATGAACTCAAGTCCCTATCGGATGATGAAATCACTTTACTTGCTCACTGTTTAGTCGAACAGATAAAGCTTCGCGGACCCTTTTTATCTTTCGCGGATTTTACTAATAGACGAATCCAGGGTGTGACAGCTAATTTACTCCCTTTACACTTTAGCCAGTGGGGAAATGTAGCCAAGGAAGACAGGGATTCGGTTATCGGTCTCCGTGGGGCTGTGCAGGCAGCCATTGCAGAATCTGAGATTAACCAAGGCGGGTTTTCGAAATATGGTAGTGGAAATCTCGGGGACTGGCCTGATAATCCAATGATCCCAGAAATGCCGNNCAAACGTTATCTTGGTTCTAATCAGAACTTTTATTTTCGTCCTCTTAGCACGATGAATTTTGTAAGTTCAATTTTTGGTCTCCACGCTATCTCACAACAAGCTTTTCTTCATCCAGCTTTTACGAACCATACAACTGCGGGATATGATCCAAATAACCCATCTACAATAATCCAAAAGAACTCGACATATGGTAGCGGTATGAAAGCCTTAGAAAATATTTTCCCAGGAAATTGGCAATGGAGTGGAAATACCTTTGGGTTTAAGGTTGGATATGATGACTATAGTGGTGCGTTTGGTTTTGGAGAGGCTCCTGACAATTTACTTGCTGTAGAAAATGTGGCCACGGCTGCCAACAAGCCAGGCTGGGTCATGCAGTCTGATATACTAAGTCCGATAGCACCAGTTTCTTCGGTAAGATCGGATACTTTTGTCATTCGTGTAATGGGAGAACCCAAGTCAAAAAGAGGAGAGAGCAAATCGCGTAATCGTGCGTGGATAGAGTTGACGGTTCAGAGGACTCCAGACTATGTGAAAGCAGACTTGGATGCACCTCACCACCGTCCTCACGAACCTTTTGAGGATCGTAATTTTAACGGCTATTGGGATAACGATCCTAGTTTTCGCGAGCATTGGTTGGATCTTAATCAAAACGGATTAGACACACTTGGTGAAAAAACTCTGGGCGATGCCGTACCAGATCTTCCAGGGGTTGGTAAAACTGGTAGAAGAAATTGGTATGCAGATGGGTTGCCATCCGATCTCAAATTGAATGCTGATCCGGAAGAGGAACCNGTGGANGCGAAATTTTCGAGGATGGGAATCAATCAACGATTTGGCCGAAAATTTAAGATCATCAAGTTTCGATGGATTAAAGAACAGGATGTTTAATATTTGAATTACTTTAAATTCTCAATTCTTTGTGGGGAGATTAATTTGTATTTTTTATGCTTTTGATGATAGAGGTTTAATATTGCAATCTAATGAGAGATTTTATTAAAGTAGAGTAATATTTCTGTACCTTTTCCATTAAAAATTTAATCTCATGGCTATTTCACTACTACCCTTTGTAAAACCGATACATTATTTACTAGATTCTTATAAACATAAGGTTTAACAAAGATAACTTTTACGGGCATAATTCTATTTTTATTCATTAGCGTACGCGTTAAATTTGAATAATTAGATTTAATCTTTNTGTTTAAAGTCATACGACCAAGGTACCAACTTGTGAATGTATTATATTGGTTTTTAGCAACTTATTTCTCCCTACAATTATTTTCAGCACCAGATGCTGGAAGTTTGTTAAATTTAGAGAAAGAGATGCAGCAAAATAAAGTCCTTCCCCAGGTCATACCAAAATCGATTTTGTCTGATATGACTGTAGATCGTGATGTCGATAAGAGNGGAGAAAAAATTTATGTAAAAAAATTCGAGTTTTCCGGAGACACCTGGTTCTTGAATTCCAAAACTTTAAATAAACTTACTACTGAATTTGAAAATAAGGAACTTACTTTTGGACAGATACAAAGTTTTGCCACNAAAATTAGAATGCATTATGTCTCAAAAGGTTTCTTTCTTTCCAATGCGATAATACCCAAGCAGGAAGTTGAGGAAGGGGTCGTCCTTATTAAGATCAATGCAGGTAGTTTGGATTCTAATAATCCATATNCTTTGAAAAATGAGGATTTAAGGATCAAATCCAAGATTCCCGTGCAATATCTTCAAAAAGCAATCGGTAATAAACTTACGAAGAGTAGAGTTGAACGAGGTATTTTAAACTTAAATCAAACTCCTGGTATCATTGGATATGTGAATCTTCAACCTGGAGATGATCCAGGTTCAACTAAANTAGAGTTGGATGTTAAGGAGTCCCGATTAATTGAAGGTCTTTTAACAGTGGATAATCACGGTTCCCGATATACTGGAGAAAATAGAATCTCTGGATCTGTATACATCAATAACCCATCTAAATATGGTGATCAGGTTTCTCTTACCAAAGTTTTGTCCTTTGAGGATAACTTTGATTTAAACATGGTTGGATATAATTTTCCACTCGGTCGCACAGGTTTAAGAGCCAATGCTACCTATAGCAACTTAGAATATCAAATAGGTAAAGAACTCGAAACCAATCCAATCTCTATGGGCACCGCGGACTCATACTCCGTAGGTTTAAGCTATCCAATTTATCACACATCAAAAAGGAGTATATTTTGGAATGGTTCATATATAGCGAATTATTTATACAATGAAAATTTAGGGATCGTAGTGAGTGATAAAGAAGTGGCAAATCAACAAGTTGGTTTGACTATTCAAAATACAGATACTTTTTTCAAATCTGGTTTCACACAGATATCATTTAACCAAACCTTTGGAGATTTGGATCTAGAAAAGGTAGCAAATAATTATGCGGCAGATCAAGGAGCGGGTGGAGCCAAGACAAGTGGGAAATTCGAAAAATTATCTGCACAGATATTTAGAATTCAAAAAGTTACTGATAAATTAAATNTGCAACTTTTGGCAAGTTCTCAATTTGTTAGTAAAAATGTAGATAGTTCCGAGGATTTTTCCTTGGGTGGACCTGCGGGTGTACGTGCATATCCATCCGGGGAAGCTTCAGGCGACGAAGGTTTTAAGGTAAGTGTCGATGTGCAATACAACTTGTCCTCTAGATCAAAATTTGGAGATTTGATTCTCTCAACCTTTTATGATTACGGTGAAATNAAGCAGTTTAAGGAAACTTATGATATAATAATGAGTACTCCCAATGAGTACTCCCTCGAAGGATGGGGTGTTTCTTTGGACCTTGTTACTCTTGAGCGATTGAATGTAAAAGTGATNTGGGCAGATAGTATTGGTGAGAACCCAGGGAAAACTGTTTCAGGAATGGATTCGGATGGTCTAAATAAGAGTTCTAGGGTGTGGGCTCTTGCGAGAATAAGCTTTTAATAATTTGAAAAAGAAATNAACAGTTCTCGTTTTTTTATTCGGTTTCTTTTTGAGCGAGCTTTTTTTATTCGGTCAGGCTTTACCCCACGATGCACTCCCGCGTGACCCTACAATTATTCATGGCTCTGCTTTTTTGGAGCAATCACCTTCTCGTTTAACAATTCATCAAACTGGCGATAAACTCATTACTAATTGGTCGAGTTTTAACATAGGAAAAGAGTCTACTGTTGAATTTGTGCAGCCAAGTTCAGTTTCCTCTGCCTTAAACAGGGTAAATTCAAATGATCCTACTTACATATATGGAAGTCTAAAAGCGAATGGTAAAATTGTACTTGTTAACCCATCTGGGGTCATTTTTCAAAATGGATCTAAAGTTGATGTAGGATCGATCATAGCATCTTCCCTTGCGATGAAAGATGGTGATTTTCTTACCAACAATTATATTTTCGAGAAAGATGGTTTAGCTGGNACTGTAAATAATTTTGGAGATATCAATGCATTTAAGGGAGGAGCAATCGCATTAATCGCACCACAAGTTAGCAACCAGGGCAATATAAGCTCATCGGAAGGGAGTNCNTTNCTACTTTCGGGTGATAAAGTAAAACTTACTTTAAATGGAAATAAACTGATTCATTATTCTGTAGAAAAAGGAACCATAGATTCTTTAGTCGAAAATGAATTGGCTATTAATGCAGGAGACGGTGTGATTATTCTTTCTGCTAATGGATTGGCTNAGGTGTCTCAGTCAGTTGTAAAAAACAGCGGTACATTACAGGCAGATTCCATTCTTAAAAAAGGTGGAAAAATTTATCTTTCGGCCCGAGATGGAAATATTCTAAATGAAGGGATAATCGATACCAGTTCTGTCCAAGGCTCAGGTGGTGAAATCGAAATAACTGCAGATGAGATATCCATNAAACCTGATTCACAAATCTTGGCGACGGGTGATTCTGGAGGNGGACAAATTTTAATCGGTGGTTCTTGGCAAAATTCAGATCCCGATGTATATCAGGCAACTAGAACTCTGGTAGAGGAGGGAGTTAAGATTGATGCCTCAGCCATTTCTAATGGCGACGGAGGGGAAGTCGTTATTTGGTCTGATATTCATGATCGCAAGTCTCTCACTCAAGTATACGGCAAAATTTCGGCCAAGGGAGGAAGGAATTTCGGTAATGGAGGCAGAATTGAAACATCTGGATCAAGACTTAACATTAAGAATATTTTTGTGGATTCATCTTCGCCANTTGGCACCCATGGCGAATGGTTGATTGATCCATACAACATAACTATTACAAGCTCAGGAAATGCTAAACATGCTGTGACTGGTTCATCTCCAAACCTTACTTGGACAGCCAATGCGGATTCNTCTGAAATTGATGTTAATGATATCATTACCGCACTTAGTTCATCAAATATCACAATTTCTACTGATGGAGTAGGTAATGGCTCACAAGATGGTGACATCATTGTCAGTGCTCCGCTTACTTCATCAAGTACAAACAGGTTAACCCTTGATGCGCATAGGCATATCACCATCAATTCTCAAATTAATTTNGCNGGGCCGATTTCACTAGAAGGTGATGATGTTATANTNAACGCNNATATTATATCCGGTTCTAATCCTTCCAATACAGATCTTTCATATATTATTGGTAAACTTTCNGGTTCTNGNGGCTTTTCTCAANATACTGCNTTCTTATCCGTTCAAGCTTCTGGTGACTCAACCTATAATGGAGTGATTGAAGGAGCTACAGGATTAACCAAGACAGGGAGTGGTACCTTGACTTTATCCGGAGCGAATACTTACACAGGAGTAACTACTTTAGGAGGCGGAAAATTGGTAATATCTGCAGCGACTGGATTGGGGGCCAATCCTGGAAGTGTGGATACAGGTAATATTGTATTTAACGGAGGGACTTTGCGGACTGCGGGAAATTTTAGCTTGCCTAGTAATAAGGGAGTTACACTTACAGGAGCCGGAGAGTTGGAGGTAGACGGATTGACCACATTAACCTATGGAGGAGTGATTTCCGGAGCTGGTGGGTTAACGAAAACGGGAAGCGGCACCCTGACTTTATCAGGAACGAACACTTACACGGGCGACACAACGATCAGTGCAGGAGGTTTAACCACCAGTGCAGCGGATAAGATTACGGACGCTTCCGCATTGAGTGTGGCAAGCGGAGCGACCTTGACCCTGGGAGGAGCAGAAACGGTGGGATCGATTGCCGGAG
>NHCX01000091.1 GCA_002168015.1 Verrucomicrobia bacterium TMED44 | reverse complement strand
GAAAGTAACCGCAGGAAGTATAAAATTCATCCAGAGGAAGTGAATAAAGGAATGAAGAGATGGATGAGAGAGAATGGAGGGAAAAAAGCGATCGAGAAAACCAATCATCCTGCTATAAAAAATCGTGACGATCTGAAGCGTGAAATTCTTTCACAACTACGCTATAATCGATTACTGGAAGAAGAATCCGCCTGTGAAATGACATCGGAAAACGAAGCCAAGGAATATTACGATGCCAGACCCGATCTTTTTACAAGCGAGGAGATGGTAACTGCTTCACATCTTCTAAAGCAGGCTTCCACGGACATGGAGTTTGAAGATGCAGAGAAACAAATAAAAGATATTCGTACAAGATTGGAGGGGGGAGAGAACTTTGTGGAGTGTGTCAAGGCAGAGTCAGATGATTCCGGTAATGATGGACATCTGGGTAGATTTGGCAAAGGCAGGATGGTTCCTGAATTTGAAAATGTGGTGTTTTCCCTGAAACCGGATGAGCTGAGCGAACCCGTGAAGACTCAATTTGGCTGGCACCTGATATTAGTCCATGAGACGCATGAACCGGATCTTACTCCATTTGATGAATTGAAAGAGAAGATCATTGAATACTTACATGAGAGAAGAAAAGACAAAGTTTTCGAGACTTTTCTCGATGGATTAAAAGAGAAGGCAGACATAGACGAAGTCTCTGGAATTTAACCCTAACTTGTCTTAGCGTTCATTCCTACAGATTGAAGAATTTGTAGAGTACTTAGAGGTTTATTTAGTGCGTAAATGTGGTAACCAGGAGCACCACCGTTGAGTAATTCAGAAACTTGAGCAGATGCCCATGCTGAACCTACTTTCGGTTGTTCATCTTCAGAAGCATGTGTGAGTTGTTGTTCTAATTCAGAGGGTAAAACTGCTTCACACATCCCACAAAATCTACGAACCTGGCCTAAGGAAAGAACCGGAAGTAATCCAGGAAGAATAGGCACGGTGATTTCAACTTCATTGCATGCTTTTACAAAATCAAAGTAAACCTGATTCTCAAAGAAGAGTTGAGTCGTGATGAAATCAGCTCCGGCGTCTACTTTAGTTTTGAGATGGGAGAGATCCGAAAAGGCGTCAGAGGATTCAGGATGCTTTTCAGGATACCCACCTACTCCGATTCCGAATTCAGGAAAGTTTTCTTTAATTAAGGCCACGAGGTCGGAACCATATGAAAGACCGCCTTTCACGGTTTGAAATACTTTCTCACCCTTGGGTGGATCACCTCTAAGGGCCATCACATTACGGAACCCAGCCTTGGCAAAATCTTCTAAAATTTCAAGTAATTCATCAGAAGTATGTCCTACGCAGGTGAGGTGAGGCATCACTTCAAAATTATATTCATCCTGTAGCGCACGGGCATAATGCATCGTAGTTTCTCTTGTGCCTCCACCAGCTCCATAGGTTATGGAAACAAAATCTGGTTTATGGGGTTGAATAGCTGCCGCGGTTTCCAACATCCTTTTGCCGCCTTCTTCATTTTTGGGTGGGAAGAATTCTACCGAGAAAAGTGGTTCAGNTTTNTCTAANGCATTCTTTATGGATGAGACCATTTTCATAATAAACGCATCATTATATCATGATACATTGATGCGTACAAGTAGATTCTGATTCTGTATCAGGGTTGTTTCCGTGCACTCAAGGCAAGATTATTAATGGCAGTGAGATATTTTTCGATCCGTTTTTCCTGTTTGATCACCAAGGCTCTTTCCAAAAGATTGGCTGCCTGTTGATATTTTCTCAGAAATACAAGAAGTCGTGCATGCTCAATAAGTGCTAGGTTTTCAAACTGATCAATCTTGGCAGCTCTTTGGAATTGTATGATCGCATATTCATGGGCACCAGATTTCCAGGCTAATTGTCCCAGTTGTATGAGAGCCCGGCCTTCCAGTGGGTGCTGATTTACTACTTCTCTAAGTATTTCAGTAGCTTGTTGGTTTTTACCGGTCGCTTGAAGAACCTCTGCTTTGAGTAAATTAATTAATTTTCTTTCCTCTTTTGATCTTCCTTCACCAAATTCCTTTTCAATTTTTTCCAAGTATGCAAAACCTTCCTGATAGGAAGATCTTTGAATCAGGGTTTGAGCAATTCGGATATATTGCGGTAGGGATAACTTATTGTTTCGTGCAAGTGCTTCCTGATAGGCATCCAGCGATAAATTATAAAGATTAAGGTTGTGGTATAAATCCCCGAGAATCACCAGCTCTTGTGTCTTTAACGCTCCCATTCTTCGTAAGAGGTCCAAAGTTACGGCAGCTTCCTTTTCTTTCCCGAGTGANCCAAGTGCCGAAGCTCTGGCTTGAAGATATCTTGTGTTTTGAGGATCATTCTTGAGTAGTTCATCCAAAAGGTTAAGGGCTTCGACATACCTACCAGCCTGATCTAGGCAGTTAATCAGACCATTTAATCCGTCCGTACTGCCAGGGAAAAGAAGCAAACCCATACGGTAAGCGTTTTCTGCGGAAACCAATCGATCAAGTGATAGGTGACAGTAGCCCAATGCGATAAAAGTGGAACCGTCATTTTCACCCAGGCTAATTGCCTTGGCTAGGTGCTTGGTTGCGGATTGCAAATTTTCAAGGCTAACATTTACAAGTCCAAGGTTTTTGTGTGCTCGAAGAAAAGAGGGAGATTTTTCAATTGCTTTACCGTAAGCTTGTGCTGAACGGGTCAATCGATTTGACTGGTAATACATCGTACCAAGGGCAAAATCCAATGCGGCACTTGAATCATCTTCGATTTTTTCCTCCAGATATCCAATTGCTTCATCCAAGTTGTTTTCACTTTTGGCAATCACTTCGCGAAGAATAAAGCTCTCGGATTTACTTATTCGTGGTTCAATTTCACTACGAAATCCGTAGTCTCCCATGAAACTGCGAACAAAAGTTGGGTTATTCCAAAAGTCCTTAGTTAATTCAAAGGTTGGAGCTTCTCCAAAAGCTGTGATACCAGAAATCAGGGCAAAAAAGAAAAGGATATTTTTCATTTATTTTTCGAGTAATGTGAATCGAATAGGGAGATAAAACTGAGTCATCACTGGCTCCCCATTTCGCATTGGGGGTTCGTAGATCGAACTTTCTGCGGCAATTTTTGAAGATTCGGCAAAATCGGGATGGCTTGCAGAAACTACTTCGATCACCGAAACTTTTCCGTTTTCGTCAATCTGTACTAGTAGTTTTACTTCGCCTTCAAGCCCGCGTCTCTTTAGGTGCAATGGGTAAGCGAGTCTCCCCCTTTTAATGATGGATGGATTGCGATCAAGCTCATGCAATGAAAATACAAGATCTTGCCCTAGACCGTCGGGANNAGGGTCATAGCTCGCTAGGGTAAAAGCAGCCTTGAAATCTCCAGGGGAAACATCCAGTGAAATATCTAAAGGACTTGTGTTGAGCGTAATGGATGAACGGGTAAGCTTGGGTGTATCAACTTTCTTCTGCTTAATGTTTTCGACAATTTTTTCGACTTCTGTTGGCGGGGGAGGAGGTGGAGGTGGTATTGCCGGTGCAATGGCGTCCCTTACAAGCCATTGCTCATCTTTCGCGAATTCAGAAAGCGGTAANAACCCAAATAGNACAGCTGAAAAAATGCCCGCTAGCAGAAAGCTCTTTCGGCGGATCCCCTTAATCTTTTCGGACTCCAATCCAGGTAGCAGACTATTCTCGAAGGATTTACTCACGGTGAAAGCGGGGTTAGCTTTACAGCTGATGCACCCCCTCGCATTGCTTGATCCATTACTTTTGTGGCCAAGCCTGCTCGGGAACCAGGTTCTACGCGGACGGTTACTTTGTCTGACGATTCACGATTGGTTCTAACTACAATCGGAGCGATTTCCTCAAGATTCACAGGTTTGCCATTCTGTAGGATCTGACCATTACTCGTGAGGTCAAAAGTAAGTGGCTCCAAAACGGATGAATTTGGAGAAGCCGAGTCCTTGTATGTCGATGAAATCCCAATTTCATTTACAAACGAAGTAGCCACGATGAAGAAGATAAGAAGAATAAANACCATATCGATAAGGGGAGAGACATTAATCTCNGTGTGTTCCTTCGAGCCTGAGAGTCTTCTTTTCATCAACTTGGCTTTCGCGTCGCGATGGACACTTTTATTCTGGATTTTCTGGCTTGTGCTATAACTTTTGCCAAAATTGAGGCATCTGCCCACTGATCAACCTGTACGATAACCGGTTTATCCCGTTTTTTATCTGCAATTTCAATGACCCGAGTGATTTCATCCAACTTAATCATTTCTCCCCCGTGGAAAAGTTGGTTCTCATTGGACAATGCAAAAAGGATGGCGTTGCGATGGAGTGATTTTGCTGTTTCCACTCTTGGCCGATTTATCTCGATTCCAGGCAGGCTTACAAAGGTTGCGGAAACTATGAAGAAAATCAAAAGAATGAAAACCACATCGATTAAAGGAGACACATTAATTTCTTGATCTACCTTGTCTATATTTCGGCGATGGTTGATATTCATCCTATCTTCAGAGGGGCAGGAGATATTTGCCTAATGGAAATGCTTTCCATTCGATTGAGGCATCGCAGCCAGTCATTTTTTCGGCGATTAAGTAAATGAATGAAGGCAAGGGCAGGTATGGCAATAAGAAGGCCCGCCTGTGTGGTTACCAAAGCCTGAGAAATNCCACTTGCCACTAAATCCATCTTGTACCCTTCCTCCATACTTAGCCCGGCAAAGGTTCGTAGCATTCCTGCAACTGTTCCTAATAAACCAATCAAGGGTGCCGAGGAGGCCAGAACAAAAAGAAACCGTAATCGACGATTCAAATATGACGATTCGTTATGCTTGATTTGATTAAACCGTTTTCTGGTTTCATCACGGTTCTGATGATTAGCAAGGCAATGCCTCATGACCTGATCCACTCGACCGCCTCCCTGAAACCCGGCCCATTTTTCTCTGGGGATCGATTGTAATTCCTTGGGAATAACTGACTTCATTCTTAGCCAGAGCTCAAAAATCAGGAAGTAGAGATAAAGAGAAAGTCCTAGCAAGGCAAACATCAGTCCGCCTCCTTTTTCCAAAACGAAAAGGGCTTGTTGATAAAATTCAGTCAGNAGGTTCATCTTTCTTCNCGCTAGGTAGATCGGTGGGTTTTTCCTTTTTTAAATGGACAAGCCTTGCTGAGAATCCTTCCATTTTGGAGACAAGTCCCTGCAGTCTTCGATTTAATAGAGCATGAATGACCAAGGCGGGAATCGCGGTGACCAATCCGAACTTGGTGGTCACCAATGCTTCTGATATCCCTCTAGCAAGTTCACTATTTTCCGGGTTAGCAAAGTTGGTGATTTGGCGGAAAACATCGATCATACCGGTGACTGTGCCAAGAAGTCCAAGCAAGGGTGCAATCGCAGCGGTTATTGCGACGAGTGGAAGGCCTTTTTCAAGTCGTTCCTGACAGTCAATGATTATTTCATAGAGGATTTCCTCAAGAATTTCTGGTTTATTTCCGCGATAGCCTTGAGCAGTTTTGCGTAATCTCTCGAATGGACCAGAGAAATATCCGGCTAAGGTAACGGGAGCTCGGGGAGAGGGAATAGTAAAAATTTGAAATGATTTGAAAATTGCAATTAAAATAGAGAGACAGGCAAAAAATAAAATCGGGTAGATCCAAATACCACCCTTTTGCAGTTCCTCAATAATCGTGGGTTCGCCAACTTCGAGCACAGATGCTTTTCCCATTGTTGGGTCCAATGGTAATATTTCAACGGCTCCTGATTCTGATCGCAGGGTTTGTTGGATCAGTTTTGCAGTCTCAGGAGAACTGGGGATTAGTCGTGCTGGTTCATCAGGAAAAAAAACGCCGCTGGATAATTCGATGCTGGTTCCATCGGTTGAGGATGTATGCTTTTCTACCAAGCCCGAACTCCCCTCCTCTCCGGCAAAATAAAGCACAGGACCTAAGGACCAGAATGTACCTATTTCTCTGGTGCCTTCAGGTGGGACGATTGCATCTCCGTAAAACTTTATTCCTGCCGCTTGCATTTCTAAAAATTTTGCGGATGTAGAAGTGATTTTAAGGAGAGATTGAATTTGCTCTTTTCGGTTGTTTGGATCGGAGTTTTGGTTATTCAGAGCAATTTTATTTAAAACTGTTCTTTCAGCTGGAGGCGTGCTTTCGGACCAACTTCTCGAATAATCTGCTAAAATCCTGCGTATGAATTCAATTTCATTTTCACCTTCTTTTACCTCTTCTTTTAGTTGGATCAGGTTAGCGTCACGATTATCGCGGATACGATTAAGTCTATCCACTTCTGATCTTTTTTCCTGTGCTTCTCGCTCAAGTTTTCCAATCTCAGAGGCTAGCGGAATTTTTCCTTCTTCTATGGATTTTCGGAGATCCGTAAGACGGGCAGTCGCATTTTGTAAGTCTAGTTTCGCAGAAGTATTTGCTTGGACAAGCTTTTGTCCGCTCAACGAAACCAAGCAAGAGATCCCCAACAATAACTTTAAAATTAAAGATCTCATTGGTTTGGCTCTTTAGGTTGAGGAAATGGCAATTTGAGGAAACGGGGCATGGCACGGTTATTTACCATATCGACCCCGGTCGAAATTTCTAGGGCCAAAGTGTCGTCTCTTTTCCAAACCCAACCGCTTTTATTAGGAGTACCATATCCAGCAACCGTACCGGATTCGTTCACAAAGTAGGCAATCCCTAATCCAAAATACATGACCTGAAACTCTCGCGAGACCCCATCCTCCAGAGAGAACTCTTGTCTTTCGAGGGAAATATTTCGATGATACAAAGATATAGCCTGAAGGAGTGAGAGTAGGGTATCGACCCTTTGTCTTAGAGAAATATTGTTCTTCTCGATCTGATTATTGAGCTTTTGGCGAAACGGTTTCAATCGTTTTGCAAGGGGGCTCGGAAGGAGTTTAAAGGCTTCCTCCACCTGAATTTGTAGAGCATCGACACCCTCGAGTAGAGAGCGGGTGGTTTCTTTAATCTCGTCCTTTTGTTCAAGCAATTCAGTTCTTTGCTTAGCAGCACCCACGGCTTCTTCTTCAGATTCCTCTAAGCGTTCATCAAGTTCTACGATTTCAGTTTTCAACGCATCCCTGATATCGAGTAAAGCAGCTTTTTCTATATTCCATTCGGTGCTTTCCTCGCTGATTAATTGCTCAGTCTGGACCCATTCCTGGATGATTGTGGTGGTGTCTTTAAAGGTCGACCCGAGTAGGTAATAGCCACTAAGCCCAAAAATTAAAGATATTTTGATTCGTAAAGAAAAACTCATGAAGCAATAATACTATACAAAATGAGGTAGGATTGGAAGACTTTTTGAGACTGAGTCTCAATTTCAAATTAAAATGAGGAAAACCTGAAAATGTATCTACACTCTTACTCATTACGAAAGCAGGCGACGAAGCGTTTCATCGACTACCTGGGGATTTGCCTGTCCTCGCGTTGCTTTCATGACCGAGCCTTTCAGTGCATTGATTGCTCCCTCTTTTCCGCCACGGAATTTTTCGGCGGCATCCGGATCGTCGGAAATTGCCTGCGCGCAGAGATCTTCAATCTCATCTCCATCCGACTTCATCTCTAGTCCTTTTTCCTCAACTAATGTCTTGGCTGATTTTCCGGAGATAAACATTTCAGGAAAGAGTTCCTTGGCTACATTGTTGGAAACCACGCCATCCTCGATCAAATTTATCAACTCGGCCAAATGTTGCGGAGTAACCGGACAATTTTGAAGACCCCGTCTTTCTTCACCTTCCTTGCCTGCCTGTCCAAGTTCCCTTAGCAAATCATTGACCACCCAATTGGCAATTTTTTGAGGAACCTTGGAAAGTTTAGCTGCTTCTTCAAAAAATTCACATAGAGGACGGTCCCCACAGAGAGCAGATGTGGAAGAATAGGGCAGGTTCATTTCCTCCATGTAGCGTCTTTGTTTATCAAAAGGTTTTTCAGGAAGTTCTTTGCGGATAAATTCTACCCATTCGGAATCAATTTTTACGGGCATCAGGTCCGGATCCGGGAAATATCGGTAATCATGTGCCATTTCTTTGGTTCGCATCGGAGTGGTGTATTTTTGGTCCGGATTCCAACGACGGGTTTCCTGTATAATCGTTTCCCCTTCATTCAAGGCTTTGGTTTGTCGTCGAATTTCGTATTCCACCCCATTTCTAACCCCTGAGATGGTATTGAGATTCTTGATTTCAACCTTGGTGCCCAAAGTCGAAGTGCCAACCGGGCGGATACTTATATTGGCATCGCAGCGCAACTGACCTTTCTCCATATCGCAGTCCGAAATTTCAGCGGAAACCAGAGAGTTACGCAGTGAGGTCAGGTAAGCAAATACTTCTTCGGGAGAAAAAAGATCAGGTTCACTCACGATTTCGAGTAAAGGGCATCCCGCCCGATTGTAATCGACCAAACTGTCCGTTTCATAGTGAGTCAGTTTGCCTACATCCTCTTCAAGGTGGATCCGCGTAAGTTGAACGATTCGATGAGAGCCTATCTCAGATGGCGAGTTTCCAGGCATTTCGATTTCAACCTCTCCGCCCTCGCAAATCGGCTGGTCGAATTGAGAAATTTGATAGTTCTTTGGCATATCTGGGTAGAAATAATTTTTTCGATCCCATTTACATATATCAGCGATCTTACAATTTAGAAGTAAGCCCACTTTAATCGATTTTTCAATAGCATCCCGATTCATCACCGGTAATGCTCCAGGTAATCCAAGGACTACAGGGTTGGTTAAAGTATTAGGTGGTTGGCCAAATCCGGTGCCGACTCGGGTAAACATTTTTGATTTTGTGTCCAGTTGTACATGAACTTCTAAACCAATGACCGCTTCGTAATCCATATTCGTACTTAAAGGTTAGGTTGTTTTCGCCCAAATTGTAATTCCCGGTCATAGTCATGGGCGATGGAAAGCAGTTTACCTTCCTCAAAAGCTTGTCCAATAAGTTGCATTCCCACAGGCAGACCATTTTCAGTGAATCCGCACGGCACAGAGATGCCTGGTAGTCCGGCCAGGTTGGTTGAGATCGTATAAATATCACTCAGATACATCGAAATTGGATCTTCGCTTTTTTCTCCAAACTTGAATGCTGGAGTTGGGGAAGTGGGCGTTAAAATGGCATCCACTTGTGCAAAGGCTTTATCAAAGTCATCACGGATCAAGGTCCTGGTTTTTTGGGCCCGAAGATAGTATGCGTCGTAATATCCACTGCTCAATCCGTAGGCTCCCAGAATACAGCGTCGCTTAACTTCCTGCCCAAAACCTTCTCCCCGGCTCTTGGCATAAACATCAATCGCATTTTCAGCTTTTTCGCTCCTCGTTGTGTAACGAATGCCATCATATCGTGCTAAGTTGGAAGATGCCTCGGCAGTGGCAATAACATAGTACACCGGTACCGAAAGTTCTGTAGTAGGTAGAGAAATTTCTACTAATTCGTACCCTTTTTGCCGATACCATTGAATGACCTCATCAATTGATTTTCTCACCTCATCATCCATGCCTGGGCCGAAAAACTCCTTGGGCAATCCAAGCTTACACGGCTTGATCGGTTCATTGAGAATCTTAGAAAATGAAGAAACATCTGTGGGGTAGCTCGTGGAATCGAGAGGATCATGTCCTGAAATAATTTCGAGAAGATGAGCAGCGTCTTCCACCGTTTGAGCGAAAGGGCCTATTTGGTCCAAGGAGGAGGCAAAAGCAGCCAAGCCATAGCGGGATACCCGTCCGTAGGTTGGTTTCATTCCTACTACTCCACACAACGATGCGGGTTGACGAATTGACCCTCCCGTATCAGATCCCAGAGTAAAAGGAGTTTCTCTGGCAGCTACGGCTGCGGCACTGCCACCACTGCTTCCACCAGGAACGCGGTTTAAGTCCCAGGGGTTGCATGTAGGACCATAAGCCGAGTTTTCAGTAGATGAACCCATGGCGAATTCGTCCAAGTTGAGTCTACCCCCAACCACTGCTCCAGCACTCCTTAATTTTACAGTTACAGTTGCATCGTAGGGGGATCGATAATCCTTTAAGATTTTACTGGCGGCAGTCAGGGGTTGACCTTTTACGGAAATTACATCTTTCAGGCCTACAGGTACGCCGTCCAATGGACCCAACGATTTCCCTGAAGCCCTTCGCTGATCAGATAATTTTGCCTGCCTGAGCATATCGTCTTCGTCGTAACTTAAAAAAGCATGAACTTTTTCATCGACCTCTCTGATACGGGAAAGATAGGCGAGGGTAACTTCTTGAGAAGAAAATATGCCATTGTCAATCCCGTGGGATATTTCTGAACCAGTCAGGGAAAATATTTCAGAATGATCAGACATCGTATAACTTATTCCTCAACCACTTTGGGCACGACCACTTGGTCATTTCTTGATTTGGGTGCATTTTGTAAGGCTTCAATCGAAGTAAATCCCTCAACTGATTCATCTACATCCCAAACATTAAAACGGGGAAAGGCATGAGCGGTTGGGATTACCCCTTCGACATCAACCTCCTGTAGTTTTTCAAAATATTTTAGCACCTCACCCAATTGACCCTGAAATTTATTTTTTTCCTCAGGTGATAGTTCAATCCGGGCAAGGTTTGCTACATAATCAATATCCATGGAAGATTTTTCGCTCATCTTATTTTCTTAATTCATAATCGGTTTCGTTTTCAATTCCTAACCGTATTTTTTCAAAGGCGTGGTTAACCTCTTTTTCTCCTAATGTTCGATCAGGGGCACGCATCCGCAAGCTACAGGCGATACTTTTTTTATCCTCACTAAGCCCTTTTCCTGAAAAGACATCGAACAGATTGATGGGATCCATCGTGATATCATTTGAAATAACTGATTGTACAATTTCCTCCACTTTGATTCGGATATTCTCAGCTGGTTCTTTTTTTGAGACCACGAGTGATAAGTCTTTGATCGCAGGAGGAAAGGTACTGAAACTGGCAAATGAGGTTGGCTTCTTCCGTTTATTAAGCAGTACGGGATCAATAAGGATTTCAACCGCAATCACAGAACCCTTAAGGTTGTACGACTTGGAGAGGTTTATCCTTAGCGTACCCAACGAAATTTCTAATTTATTACGGTGAACATCTCCTAACTTTGCTGCATATTTACATTGCCAGGGTAATTCGTTTTCAAAAGAGTTCCATAATCCTTTGGGCATAGACAATCCTACAGCATGGAGCATTTGTTCCAAAGAGCTTTTTTGGGAAAAGAAATCTGGATCTTCGGGAGTCTTCCAGTTCTTCTTAGCATATCCCGTTGTGGTAACCCACGCAATACTGATTAGCTCTGCATTTCCCCGAGGACCGGGTCGGAAATTCTTCCAATTTCAAAAACACGGTTGAGCTCAGTTAGGTTTCGCTGATTATGAGCAAGAACTTCCACCAGTCCCGGGAGTAAAGAAGGTCGGACATGAGTATGGTCTGCCGTTAGTGGGTTGCCCAAGGCAAGTTGATCACTGGGAAGTTCAGGAAACCAGCATATCAGTTCATTTGCAGATCGGAGACTGTAATTGCAGACTTCTTGGTATCCTTGTCCGGTCAAGTTATCTGTTGCAAGATCACAGAGGTCATAACTCGGTTGATTATCTCTTTGAAGACTTGGTGACAAAAATTTGGATCCCTGTAAATCTGAGGTTCCCCGGATTCTGAGAAATTCCTCAACCAAATCAATTGGACGGTCGACTTCCGAACGGTAAGAAGGGACGGTTACCCGGATAGGTGATGTACCTTCGACATCAAAACCAAGCCTTTTCCAACTTGCTGTCAAATTCTCTGTTGATACTTCAAACCCGCAGCGATCTTCAACATAAGCGGTCTCAATCTCAATCGTACGTGATGTTCGGGGAGGTTTTCCAATGGATATAAATTCATTGGTGGCAGATCCTCCTGTAATTTCAATAATTAGATCAATCGCTCTTCTTGCCGCAAATTCTACACCTTCGGGGTCTACATCCCTGGAAAATCTTTTTGAACTGTCGGTGTGTAGTCCGAGAGATCGGGCCGTTGCCCGGACATTACCAGGATGAAACCATGCTGATTCGAGAACAATATCGGTGGTGTTGTCATCGACTTCGGCATCCACACTGCCCATAATTCCAGCGACAACTAATGGTTTTTCTGCATCTGCAATCACCATCATTTTTGTCGTCAGGGCACGCTCCTGATCATCCAGAGTGATTATTTTCTCTCCCTCTTTTGCTTCCCTGACGATAATGGCAGCGCCCGCAATTTTTTTCAGGTCAAATGCATGGAGGGGTTGTCCGGTTTCATGAAGGACAAAATTTGTGATATCCACCACATTATTAATCGGACGTAATCCAATCGATTCAATTCTCTCAATCAACCAGTCGGGGCTGGGTGCAATCTTTACTTCCTTTACAGACCATGCGGTGTAATAAGGACATTGGGAAGATTGAACCTCCACAGACGACAGGAGCGAATTCCCTCTTGCAGAGTTTGCAGGTGCTGCTGAATCTTTTACTTCAGGAAGGCAAATCGGAGTCTGGTAATAAGCGGATACCTCCCTAGCAACTCCAATATGACTAAGGCAGTCTCCTCGATTGGCGGTGATTTCGAGTTCGAGGGTGGTTGATTTGGAGACCACCTCGGTGATTTTCCGACCGATTTCCGGCTCGCCGGATAAAATAAAAAGACCTGCATCATCTTCCCCAAGTTCCAGTTCCTTGGCACTACACATCATTCCTTCGGATTCCACTCCTCTGAGTTTAGACTTTTTGATTTTAAATCCGCCGGGTAATTTTGCACCTGGAAGAGCAACAGGTACCCGGTCACCCGGATTAAAATTGGTTGCACCACAAACAATCTGCGCGGGTTCTTGCTCACCGACTTCGACTGAACAGACACTTAACCGGTCGGCTTCGGGATGTTGGTTTTTTTCAAGAACCTTACCCACCACGACTTTGTCGAGACTTGCTGATGGGGTTTCGTCTCCTTCTTCCACCTCAATCCCGAGCATGGGCAATACATCGATCAATTCCTCTGCGGGCTCGGGCAGGTCAACATATTCACTTAACCAATCAAGACTTAATTTCATACCTGACTTGAAAACTGGGATAGGAAACGCTGGTCGTTTTGGTAGAAGTGACGGATATCATCAATGCCATGAAGTAACATCGTGACCCTTTCAATTCCCAATCCGAAAGCAAAACCGTTCCATTCCTGGGGATCAATTTCGACTAAATTAAGAACTGCTGGATCCACCATACCGCAACCCATGATTTCAATCCATTTATTGCTTAGTTTTCCAAGGTCAGGAACTTTTAAATCAACTTCGAAACTGGGTTCTGTAAATGGAAAAAAACTTGGTCTCAAACGAGTCTCTACTTTGTCACCAAATAATTCCTTAAGAAAATAATCGAGTACACCCTTGAGGTCCCGCACAGTCACCTTGTGATCAACGAATAATCCTTCGGTTTGATGGAAGTTTGCTGAATGAGTGGCGTCAACCGTGTCTCTACGGAAACATCTGCCTGGGGCAATCACGCGGAGTGGTGGTTTTTCCTTAAGCAGGGTCCGTATTTGAACCGAGGATGTATGAGTCCTGAGCAAATAGGACTCTTGATTTTTACGGGAAACATTTGCCCAGTTCGATCTCGAAGGAAAAAAGAGTGTATCCTGTTCGTCACGGGCGGGGTGATCATCTGGAGTGTTAAGAGCATCAAAGCAAAACCACTCGGTTTCAACTTCTGAAGCTTCTGCCACGGTAAAACCAATTTTTTTAAAGATCGAAACAATCCGTCTTCTGGTCTTGGTTAATGGATGGATTCCGCCCAAAAAAGATGGGGATGAAGGAAGAGTTGGATCGATGGGGGGACCCAAGGATTTTAAATCCTCGAGTTCTTCCAGTTTTACGAGTCGATCCTGAAAAATCTCTTCAATTTCACCCTTGGCTTGATTCAGTAATTTTCCAAATGTGGGGCGATCTTCTTTCGCAATCGAACCCATCCTTTTTGCGTATTGGGTTAGGCTACCTTTTGGGCCTAGGAATGTGGCTTTAATTTGTTCCCATTGAGCTTTGCTGGGAACACCAATGAGTGCTGCCTTTGCATCAGCAACAAGAACTTGGAGATCTTGATTCTCCACGCCGAGGCAGAAAATAAAAGTTTCCTAGGCTTCGAGGGAAGCCTTGGCCTTCGTCACCAATTCCTTGAACGCATCGGGTTCATGAATGGCAAGTTCAGAAATTACTTTTCGATTGAGTTCGATTCCGGCTTTGGCAAGACCGTGAATGAATTCACCGTAACGAATACCTTCGGCCCGACAGGCAGCGTTTATGCGAACAATCCATAGTTGCCGAAACTCAGTCTTTCGCTTGCGACGGTGAACATATGCGTATGATTCTGCACGGTCTACTGCATCCTTAGCGTATCTGAATAATCGTGATTTATTACCGAAATAACCTTTCGCTTTCTTAAGGACTTTCTTACGGCGTTTGCGGGTTGCTGGTACATTGCGTGCTCTAGGCATAACGGAATCTCCTGGTAAGTTGGTAGGGTAGAAAGATTAAGACAAGGCACGGATAACGCGTCGGGCCATGCCCTCTGCAAGAACTTGGTCTTGGTTTCCGGCACGGACTTGTTTCGTCGTGCGTTTGCGGCGCAGATGGCGTTGTCCAGGTTTACGGAATTTCACTTTTCCGGTACCGGTTATTTTAAATCTTTTGGCTATTCCTTTGTGCGTCTTCTTCATTTTATGGAAAAAAGCGGTTATCATATCTTTTTGACTGATAGCAAGCAAGCGAAATACGAATTATGTATCGTAAATCAATAAGCCTTGATAACTTTGGTATGCAAACCACCCTGCAATCATGAAAAAGAGAACCCAGGCAAATAGTTTAAAAATTCTTTTCCTTAACCAGTTTGAATAGGTTCGGTTCTGTCCATCTCCACCAAAATCCTCAAAGTAATGGATCAGGTCCCTGTCTTTGGAGCGCCCCTGAATTTTTCTGTAAGTCTCTCCATAAGATGAACGGTTTTTTTCGTACCACCATCTGAAGATTTTATGAAGCATAAGGATTGAAGGAATAGTTTACACTTCAAAATATGATCGCCCACTAGCTCCCTGAAAGTCAAGTCTAGAGACGGAAGGCATGCCTTCTTTGAGTGCCCAAAGGTCTGAGCCAATTTCAACTTCTGCTTCATCCAACCATTCAGGACGGTAAACAAGTTGGTGATATTTTTGGCCAGGAGTCGGTTCGAAAAGATTACCGAGCATTAAATTATCGGCAAAGGTGAGAATGGGTTCTTCCTTTCCATTATATGGGCTGGGGAAATTAAGATTGTGTACCGACAAACCTTCTGACTTGGACATGGATGCCATATTTTTAGCATATCGAGCACAGGCTTTTGCTGAATTCCGAAGGCTTTTCTCGACTTTTTTACTCAATTCTTTTCCGCCACTCTTTCGAATTCCTTCAAACTCCTCGTTTGGAAGACACATACTGCAAGCCATGGCTCGGTGACCCAGAAGAGACGCTTCCATAGCCGCACCCACCGTGCCTGAAGATAAAATCATTGGCATGGTTATGTTGTAACCAAGGTTGATTCCACTGACAATAATATCAGGTTTTCGATCCAGTAGGTTACCACAGGCTAGATTTACGCAGTCGGCCGGAGTTCCATTGAGGGAGTAAGCGAGGGATGGGTAGTCTTTTACTTTTTTGGGTAAAAGTTTAGCGTTTCTGGAGATGGCATGGCCAATCCAACTTCGCTCACCATCGGGTGCACAGGTGACCACCTCGAAGTCCTTGATCAGTTCCTCCACGAGTGTAATCAGGAAACCGGATTGAATGCCATCATCGTTAGTGGCCAGAAGTAGTGGCTTTTTGTTGCTCATAAAAAAAAGGGGAAGAACTTCGCATAAGCGAATCCTTCCCCTTTTGCAATAAGTTCTCTTCTCTGCTCGATCCGATTATGAGTTCTCTGATGAACTATCTTCTTCTTTAGGGCTTTCTTCGGAAACTGCGGTTTCCTCTTTTTCTTCATCCTCTGCAGGTTTGTTTTCCTCCATAGCTGCCCGTCGGCTGAGCTTTACTCGACCTTTATCATCAATACCAATGCACTTAACGATGATTTCATCACCTAACTTACAGATGTCTTCGGTCTTATTGACCCGAAAATCTGCTAGCTCAGAAATGTGACACAAGCCTTCTTTGCCAGGGAGGCATTCCACAAATGCACCGAAATCTTTCACGCCGCGAACAATTCCGCGATAGATTTTCCCGACCTCGATTTCTCCGGTTACCAAATCAATCTCATTGAGGGCTCTTTGCATAGACTCCGTATCGGTGGCATAGATTCTAACCTTTCCACTGTTATCTTCGTCGATATCTATACTCGCACCGGTGACTTCTGTAATACGGCGGATATTCTTTCCTCCTGGACCGATGAGTGCACCAATCTTCTCAGGATCAATTTGTACACTTTCGATGCGTGGGGCATGTTCCCGTAATTGTGTGCGGGCGGTGGGCATGGCTTCTTCCATCGATGAAAGAATCTTCATGCGTGCTTCAGTCACTTGTTTAACTGCCTCTTTGGCGATGTCAAAGGGGAGGCCCTGAATTTTAAGATCCAACTGAAATCCGGTTACTCCGTCTCTGGTTCCACATACCTTAAAATCCATGTCACCAAAATGATCTTCAGCACCAATGATGTCCGTTAATATGACATATTTTTCAATTGCTCCGCTATCATCCATCTTTGAAACAAGACCGGTGGAGATACCAGCTACATGCTTAGCCAAGGGAACACCAGCGTCCATCAGGGCAAGAGAACCACCACAGACACTGGCCATGGAAGTGGATCCATTAGAGGACATGATTTCAGAAACAATTCGGATTGCGTAAGGGAATTCATCTTCCGGAGGTAATACCGGCAAAACGGAACGTTCTGCAAGAGCTCCATGTCCAATTTCCCGGCGTCCTGTAAATCCAAACCTGCCCGCTTCCCCAACTGAGAAGGGAGGAAAGTTATAATGGAGTATAAAGGACTTGGCAGTTGGACCACCAGTCAGACCGTCCAGATCCTGAACATCACGGCTTGTACCAAGTGTACTGAGAACCAATGACTGAGTTTCTCCGCGGGTGAAGATTGCAGATCCGTGAACCCGTGGAAGAACTCCTGTTTCACAGGTAATTTCACGAAGATCGGCAGGACCGCGCCCATCCGCCCTTTTTCCTTTTTCAAGAATATTTTCGCGATATACTTCTTCCTGAATAACTTCGAAGGCCATTTTTACATGGTCTTCATCAAAATCGTCTCCGAATTTTTCCTGGCAGGCAGCGGTAGCATCTTCTTTTACCCCGTCAACGGCAACCTGACGCTCCTGTTTGGAGGCAGCAAAGATGGCTTCTTCCATACGATTACCTGTAATTTCACGGCAAAGGGCAAGTACATCATCTGGAGCTTTAACAAGATCGAATTCCTTTTTAGCTTTTCCGCAAAGTTCAGCCAGTTTCTTTTGGGCCTCAATGATGTCTTGGATTGCATCATGGGCAAACTCGAGGGCTTCCACGAAGCGATCTTCTGGGATCTGATCAGCGGATCCTTCGATCATCATCATCTCCTTCTCGCTACCTACATAGATGAGGTCAAGGGTGGAATCATACATTTGCTCATTGGTCGGATTGACCACAAATTCTCCGTCGATTTGGCCTAGACGGACACATCCGATTGGACCATTCCATGGAATATCTGAAATCATGATGGCTGCGGATGCACCATTCACCATCAGAACATCTGCTTCATTTACTTGGTCAGTGGAAAGCAGGTATCCAATTACCTGAACTTCATTGAGAAATCCTTTGGGGAAAAGAGGGCGTAGGGGCCTGTCGCAGAGACGGGAGGTAAGAATTTCCTTCTCAGAAGGTTTTCCTTCGCGTTTGAAATAGCCTCCAGGAAAGCGCCCGGCAGCGGTAAATTTTTCCCGGTAGTCAACAGTCAAAGGAAAAAAGTCCTGACCGGGACGCAGGGTAGTCGCTGCAGTTGCAGAAACGAATACATTCGTTTCACCCTTCGATATAGTGACGGCTCCGCTAGCTAATCCGGCAAGACTACCGGTGGAGATTTCGATGCCGAGTTTTTCGGCGGTTACATTATGCTTCTGTTTCATGATCGTACGTATTTGTGATTTGTTCTTTTGTTCGTTATCGGTTCAGACCAAGCCGGATTGCTTGAGCTGGATACCCCTTAAATAAATCAATGCGACAAGGTGCCGAATGGTTTGTTTAAAAGGAGAAAAACTCGTGGCTATCGCCGTCGAGTATGAAATCCGAAAGAATCGACGCTTACCTAGCGACGAAGATCGAGTTTATCGATAATTGCCTGATACCTAGTGAGGTCAGTGCGCTTTAAATAATCGAGTAATTTTCTACGACGAGCTGCCATCATTAGCAGACCTCGGCGAGAGTGAAAATCTTTTCGGTGGGTTTTCAGATGTTCCGTAAGATGGGAAATTCGGGCACTGAGCAAAGCAATTTGCACTTCACTGGACCCCGTATCTTTTTCGTGGGAACGGTTTTCTTCGATGATTGGTTGTTTTTTTACTTGTTCTGACATTGTTATTCATGAGTTTCTCGACCCGGGGGATGTACATTGGCACATCCGCGACCCAGTCGTAACCGAACCGCCGTTTCGTCCAAACCAGCCGATTGGCGGGGTTTTGGGGTAATCGAGGAGACTATCCATGAGGAAAGGTCTCTAACGCAACTTATCATTATGGATAATTTGACGAATTGTTCAAGCATCGAATGTACTTGCACTTGCCTCGATTGATTTCGTCCTCAACCCTATGATAAATGGATCTTCCTTATTTCTCATACGGTTCGAACATGAACTTCCAGCAAATGGCCCAGAGATGCCCGGGTGCCAAAGTTGGGCAGATCTGTCATTTACCGGACTGGCGATATTTCATAAATGGTAATGGGTATGCCGGAATCGAGAAATTTTCAGGAGGACTGGTTAGGGGGTGTTTATGGTCTCTTTTACCGGAACATTGGCTGGCCTTGGATCAATACGAAGGGGTCTCGGGTGGATACTACGAGAAAAAGAAAATTCATG
>NHCX01000090.1 GCA_002168015.1 Verrucomicrobia bacterium TMED44 | reverse complement strand
TCATCATCAAAAACTCTCGGTCCCCATTTGGTTTTGAGGGCCTTTTTTAAAGAATAATCATTTTGCAAAAGATCTGCCACAATAGCATCCGTTGAGATGGTCTGCCATCCTAGTTGGCCTAAAATTCCCAACGCGGTTGACTTTCCACAGGCAATACCTCCGGTCAACCCGACGAGTAACTTTTTGGATTGTATAGTCACCCCTCCATTAAAAATCGAATGCTTCTAGGTTAGCAAGAAGCTAAATCCCCTGATTCATTACTATCGTCTTGCCACCTTAGATCCACATGATATTTAATTTACTTTGGCTGGTAGGGTATCCAAGTGGCTAAAGGATGCGGACTGTAAATCCGCCCGCTTCGTGCGTTCGTCGGTTCGAATCCGACCCCTACCACCATTTTTCATGGTCACCTACTTGCTAAATCACCTTGTGATTAAAAGAAGTGAAAATTTCGCTTGCTCCATGGACTCTCGAAACATTGAAATATGGTGTGAGTCGCACAAGGAAATACATTGTTATGGTCGTAGGAGGAATTATCCTTTTTCTCTACCAAACCTGCTCGGGTAAACTCCCGCCTATTAGTTTATGAAACTTGCCCAGCTTAGTACCCGGACTTTGGTGGGTGGGCTATTTGGGCTTTCCCTTTCCTTTGTCTTTGCTGAAAATAGCAGCCAAGGACTCTTTGACATTTATTCAAGCTCCACTCTTTTTCGAAATGTTACTGGGAATGCCCCTAATATTCTCGCCGATGGGGTAAATAAGATATCCTGGGCAATCTTTTTTTGTTCCTGTTGGTGGATGCTTTGGAAGTTCGATCTCTTCTTTACCCCCATACCCCAGCAGTCAACTAAACTGCCTGAAGAACCTCCAAGTTTTGCAAGAAACAAGACTTCGCAAAAAGAAAAAGAAGAAGAATCCTTTAAACCCGAAGAAGAGGAAGATAAGAAAAGTGACCCACAAACCAAACAAGATAGTAAAGCGGAAGATTTTTTACCTAAGCAACACTTTGATGATAAGGACCAGCGCTTTTTGGAAACTTTAAATCTTTCCGAAGAGAGCATTACTGATTTTGATTCCATTAAATCAGTGTATCGTAAAAAAATTGCACAGTATCATCCTGACAAGGTCCTGGCCATGGGGCCTGAGATTCGGGAAGTTGCCGACAAAAAAGCAAAAGAAATAAACGAGGCTTACGAACATTTCCGAAAAAAGTTTTCTTCGTAAAACTTACAAACCCTGAATACTTCTCACTTGAAGAGAAGAAAACATCCGTTAGAATATTCTCCTTTAAAAATGAGCCAATCCAAGAAGCACGAATTCCAAGCCGAGACCAAGCAGGTTCTCGATATTGTGGTTAATTCCCTTTACAAAGATAAGGAAATCTTTGTCCGTGAATTAATCTCTAACGCCTCCGACGCCCTGGAGAAGCTGCGCCGAACCCAGCTAACTGAAAAAGAAGTTGTTGACGACAACCTCGAGCTCGAAATCAACCTGAATTCCGATGATTCAGCAAATCAACTGGTAATACAGGACTTTGGCATAGGTATGACAGAAGAAGAACTGGTTAAGAATCTCGGCACGATTGCACACTCTGGTTCTAAGGAGTTCCTGGAAGCTCTTAAACAAGATGGCGAGAAAAATGATGCCCTTATCGGAAAATTCGGGGTCGGTTTTTACAGTGTATTTATGGTTGCGGACAGCGTCGAGGTTTACACCCGTAGTTGGCAAAAAAAAGGCAAGGGTTACTGCTGGAAAAGCGATGGAGGAGGAACCTACGAAATAGATGAAATCGATGGCCAACGCCGTGGGACTAAGATCGTCATCAAGCTCAAAGAAGATTTCACAGATTACGCCAAAGAGGACAGGGTTAAAGATATTGTAAAGAAGTATTCGGCCTTTGTTCAATTCCCTGTCTCNGTGAATGGGGAAAAAGTGAACACTGTCGACGCTATCTGGTTGAAGTCTAAAAGTGAAGTCACGGACGAAGAGTACGAAGAATTTTATAAATTCCAGGGAAATGATTATGAAGGTCCATTGATGCGGATGCATTTCAGTGCGGATGCACCCCTCGAGATCAACTCACTCCTTTTTGTACCCAAGAGAAATATGGAAAAAATGGGTATGATGCGAAANGAAAATAAAGTCGCTTTGCACTGTCGAAAAGTTCTGATCGATGCCGAGCCCAAAAATCTTTTCCCTGAATGGTTACGCTTTCTACGCGGAGTTGTCGACAGTTCAGACCTCCCCCTCAATGTTTCCCGTGAAACGATGCAGGATAGCGAACTTTTAAGGAAATTAAATCAAGTCCTCACCAAACGCTTTATTCGTTTCCTTAATGAACAGTCGAACAAACAGGAGGAAACCTACTTAGAGTTTTGGAATGANTTTGGTCCCCTAATCAAAGAAGGAGTCGCCACCGATTTCACTTATAAAGACGATTTGGCCAAACTGCTCCGTTTTGAATCCACCGCCCTTGAGGCTGGAAAGCTCACCGGACTTGACGCTTACATCGACCGTATGGCCAGCGAACAGAAAGAAATACTTTTTCTGTTTGGCAAAAGTAGGAAGTCGATCGAGGCAGGGCCCTACTTGGAAGCCCTGCGTGCCCGCAGCCTCGAAGTNTTNTTACTCACCGAACCTGTGGATGAGTATGTGATGCAATCGGTTCGTGAATACAAGGAATTTAAGGTTATTTCCGCAGATTCTGAAGATCTCAAACTCGACAAGCTCGACCAAGAACCCGAAGGCGAGGCTTTGGATAAGAAATCCTTCAAGAAACTCTGTAAGTGGCTGAAAGATAAACTTAAGGACAGACTTTCCGATGTGGAAGAAGGTGAAAGACTCATCGAAAGCCCTGTTTGCGTGGTAGGTTCAGACGCAATGGGAGGTGCTTCTGCACGNAGGATCATGAAAATGATGCAGGGACCGGAAGATGAGATGCCAGCTCAGACATATAAGCTACAAATAAATCCTAGGCATGGAATTATTCGTGGACTTTCCACCTTGATCGAAAAAGATGAGGATACCGCCCTGCTTGTGTCTAATCAATTAATTGATAATGCTTTAGCATCGGCAAACCTTCTGGACGATCCGCGGGAAATGATTGCCAGAAGCTATGTAGCTCTTGAAAAAATAACTTCGTAACCAAGCTTAAATTCGATCGCCGTTTTACTNATTCGTAAAAATTGGGGTTGCGCATTGTCGAAATGAATGAATAAGGGAAGGGAATGAAGGCAACATTCCACAACCCGCGCACTCTTCTTTTTCTAGTCTGTTTAGGCTCACTTTTCTTGGCCGCATGCTCCGGCGGATCTGCCAACCCATTTGCGGGAAAAGATCGCCTAGTAGATGAGAATATTGAAAACCTCATGGGTCTTGCTGTAGGTATGACCAAGAATCAAGTCTACGAGCTTTGTGGTGTCGCCAACTACATTGAAGGGTATGATTGGGGAAGCGTATGGTTTTACCAATACCGCAAAGGAAATACCGATGGGCCACTTGCCAAAAAGGAGATTCAACAACTTTATATGCCTGTCGTTTATGATAACACCGACCGCGTAACCGGATATGGTCAAAAGTTTTATGAGCAAACCCTGTCCGACCTTGGAACCGGTCAGTTCTAATCGTCCACCAAAATTTGGGTAATTGAAGGATTGACGGAAGGTCAATTTTTCTTCATTTTCTTTTTTTTCCCCAAAAATTTGATGAAAACAACACTTGCAAAGGCAGAAACCACCACTCACGACTGGAAAATCGTTGACGCTACTGACCAAATCCTCGGTCGGCTCGCCGTCACTATTGCCAACGCCCTGCGTGGACGCAATAAACCCACCTACACACCTCATGTTGACACTGGTGACTATGTAATTGTTACCAATGCAAACAAGATTAAGCTAACCGGATCCAAGGAAGAACAAAAAAAATATATGTTTTATTCTGGATATATGGGTAACGAAAAATACCGAAGCGTTGCTGATTTTCGCGAGAAACGCCCTGAATTTATTATAACTAACGCCGTCAAAGGCATGCTTCCCAAAAACAAACTTTCCAGTGCGATGCTTAAGAAATTGAAAGTTTATTCTGGAGAAGAACATCCCCACGAAGCACAAAAAGCAACCCCTCTTCTTTCCTAATTATTTATTATGAGTGCCAAAACAGCCACCAAAGAATTTGTAGCCACTGGGCGTCGTAAGACCAGCACAGCCCGCGTTCGAATTAAAGAAGGAACCGGTATTTTTACTATCAATAACCGCGAACACACTGACTATTGCAAGACTGAACAACAAAGAAAGATGGTCATCGCCCCCCTTACCACGGTCGAAAAGACNGGAGCAGTCGATATAAGTGTAAATGTCAACGGTGGAGGAGGTACGGGGCAAGCAGGTGCGATTCGCTTGGGACTTTCCCGTGCATTGGAAAAAATGGACGGAGAATTACGCTCACCATTAAAAAAAGACGGGCATTTGAGACGAGATCCCCGTAAAAAAGAAAGAAAGAAAACCGGACAGCCGGGGGCTCGAAAGAGGTTCCAATTCTCCAAACGATAAGAACCCAAATTTTAGTTTTAATTCGAACCCCTCGGCCTTTCCAGCGAGGGGTTTGTTGTTTATAGAAATCTTACCTTATTTTATCACTTCCTAATGAAAGCATGTATTATCGGAGCCTCAGGATACACAGGTCGGGAACTTGTGAAGTTATTGCTGAAGCATCCCAAAATCGAGTTAACCGTGGTGACTTCCCGCTCACTAGCAGGGCAGAAGTTGGACCAAATAATCCCCCAAGTTGCGGATCACTCCAATGATCTGGTCTTCTCCAATCCAGGAATCGAGGATTTATCTAACCGGGAGGAGCTTGAAATCTTCTTTCTCGCCCTACCCCATGGTACCGCAGCCACCTATGCCGTGCCTCTACTAGAAGCCGGGAAAAAAGTCATCGATCTATCTGCCGATTTCAGACTGCGTTCATCCGCCACCTATCAAGAATTCTACGGGGAAGAGCACCCTGCCCAATCTCTCCTTAAGACCGCCCAATATGGACTTCCAGAACTTCACCAATTATCCTGGGAGAAGTCTAATTTAATTGCATCCCCAGGATGTTATCCAACCAGCATCCTCATTCCTCTGGCTCCCCTTGTCCATGCGGGTAATCTTGTTCAACTCCAAGATATCGTGATCAACAGTATGAGCGGAATTAGTGGAGCCGGACGCAATGCATCCGAAAAACTTCTATATTGTGAAAGAAATGAAAATGCATCGGCATACGGACTACCCAAGCACCGGCACCTATCTGAAATTGAGGAGCAGCTCTCCTCTTTTGCCGAAAAATCTGTGGTGATTTCCTTTCACCCTCATCTTGCCCCAATGAATCGTGGGATTTGCACCACCATATCAGTGAAGGCAACAGACAACTCTGCGCTTTCGGCCATTTATGATGTATGGAAGCAGACATTCATGGACCGCCCCTTTGCCAGAATTTTGGAAACAGGATCCTTTCCCGAAGTTTCTCATGTGGTCGGTTCTAATCGGGTTGATTTCTCCGCCCATTTTGACTCTCGATCCCAACGCTATATCATTTGTTCAGCGGAAGATAATCTTATCAAAGGCGCAGGTGGACAAGCCATTCAATCAATGAATATTTGCGAAGGATTCGATGAAACCACAGGACTGTTATGAAAATCTTTGATGATGGAGACGCCTTAACTGAGCCGAGGGGGTTCTTTTGTTCGGGTGTGCATTGCGATGTCAAAGGCAAACGCGACGGAAAACTTGACCTTGGAATCATTTATTCTAAAAAACCATGCTCGGTGGCTGGAGTATTCACCACTAATGATGTCCGAGCTGCTCCGGTGCTTTATTGCGAAGAACTTGTTCAGGATGAAAAGACTACTTGCCATGCCATAGTGGCCAACAGCGGAAATGCCAATGCCTGTACCGGCAGGCAAGGCGAATTGGACACCAAGAAAATGGCTGCGGAAGTAGCCCGACATTTCAATATTCATTCCAAGGAAGTACTTGTCTGCTCAACTGGAAGAATCGGAGAACCCCTTCCCATGAGCAGGATCACCGCCGGTATTAGAGATGCCACCGATGACATCCTTCAGGAATATGACGGAGCCAAAGCTTTTCAGGAAGCCATCCTCACCTCGGACACCTGTACCAAGTCATGCTCTGTCAAAATAACCGCAAGCGTGGGAGAGATCACCGTGGGTGGGGTGGTCAAGGGAGCCGGGATGATCGAACCAAATATGGCCACTATGCTGGCTTTTCTCACCACTGACCTGGGTGCCTCCAATACGGAACTTCAATCCATTCTTGCGGAAGCCGTAAACAAATCATTCAACCGGATCACCATTGATGGGGATATGAGTACCAATGACNCCGTGCTCATCATGGCCAATGGCAACTCGGGAATTCAATTCAGTAAAGAGCCCAAAAAATTTCAGCAAAACTTCGCGGAGGCTGTCGAAGCCGTGTGTGCAACTCTTGCAAAAAAGTGCGTATCGGACGGTGAAAAAGTGACCAAATTCATTCGTGTGAGAGTGACAGGTGCCAAAACTTCAAAAACTGCCGAAAAAGTGGCCCGCTGCATCGCCAATTCCCTACTGGTGAAAAGTTCATGGTACGGTTCTGACCCGAACTGGGGAAGAATCATTGATGCCGCTGGCTACGCAAAAGTGGGGATGAATTTCGACCAAGTCGACCTCGATTACAATGAAGTCCCCGCCCTCCTAAAAGGGGAACCCATCGTAGGCAATAAAAGCCAATGGAAAGAAATTGTATCTGCTAAGGAATTTACAATTACTCTCAATCTCAACCAGGGGAAAGCATCCGGTGAAATTTGGACCAATGACCTGAGTGAAGAATATGTAAACTTTAATAAAAGCGAATGACCAGCCATGATTGAATACGAAGAAAGCCAAAGCAAGGCCACTATTCTCATGGAAGCCCTTCCCTATGTAAGGCGTTTTCGCGGATCCGTTTTTGTGGTCAAATATGGGGGAAGTTTCATGGACTCGCCTGATCCTGAGGTTCGTTCGCGGGTGGCACAAGACCTCGTATTTCTCAATTTTGTCGGAATTAAAGTGGTCGTCGTACACGGTGGAGGAAAAGCGGTGACCAAAGAGTTAGAAACACGGGGATTAAAGGCTACTTTTATAGACGGCTTGCGCGTGACCGACGCCCAAACCATCGGTGTGGTAGATGATGTCTTGAACGGTAAAGTAAATGCAGAGGTTGCCAAATTTGTATCTTCTCATGATTGTGCCGTCCAGAAACTCCCGGGTAAAGAGATNCTCCGTTGCCAAAAACTAGAACAGGAGCCAGACCTTGGCTTTGTCGGTTCAATTTCCGAAGTCAAGACCGCTCCCATCACCCAAGCCCTCAATGACGGGCTCATGCCCATTATTTCATCCACCGCATCCGACAACAACGATCAGTGCTACAACATAAATGCCGATACCGTAGCCGCAGAAGTTGCCATCGCACTTGGGGCAAGAAGATTGGTTTATTTATCCGATGTCCCGGGTCTACTCCGTAACCCGGATGACCCAAGTTCTCTTCTTTCCAGCTTGCCTGTTAATCAGGTTGATTCCCTCAAAAACGAAGGCGTGATTGCCAAAGGTATGCTCCCGAAAGTCAACAGCGCGGTACAAGCCCTCAATTCAGGAGTCAATCGGGTACATTTTATTGATGGTCGATTGCCCCATAGTATCCTTCTCGAAATTTTCACCGATGAAGGAATCGGTACCGAAATCGTACATGCCTGATAATTTCTGATGGTCTCTCCAGAACATAGCCAATATCTTGTCTCGAATTATGCGGCACCCGCCATTGAGATTATCCGCGGACAAGGCACTAAGGTTTGGGATACAGACGGGAAGGAGTATCTCGACTTCACCACTGGGATCGCAGTCAGTAATATTGGNCATAGTCATCCTTATTGGGTACAAGCTGTTAGGACTCAAACCAAAGAACTCGTTCATTGTTCGAATCTTTTCTCAATTCCAGAACAGGTCAGATTAGCCAAGCGTTTGGTCGATAAAATCGGGCCCGGAAAAGTCCTCTTTTGCAACAGCGGAGCGGAAGCCAATGAAGGCCTGCTCAAGCTCGCCCGCCTCGCAGGTAACCAAAATTCTGATTCTCCNAGNCATGGNATAGTGGTTGCCGAGAACGGATTTCATGGGCGTACTCTGGGTGCTCTATCCGCCACCGCATCCCCCAAGTACCGGAAAGGATTCGAGCCACTCCTTCCCTCTTTTAGCTTTGCGAAACTCAATGATATACAAGCCTTCGATCAGGCGATCTCCGCTGACACCTCCGCCGTTCTCATAGAATCCATTCAGGGAGAAGGTGGAATTTATGTGGCCGACGATTCCTTTTTGCAGGAACTATCCAGCATTTGTACAGAGCGAAAGGTCATGCTCCTCCTCGATGAAGTGCAGGCAGGAATTGGACGGACCGGCGAATTTCTCGGATTTCAGAAATCAGGCATACTCCCGAGTGCCGTAGCCATGGCCAAAGGACTTGGAGGTGGCTTTCCGATTGGAGCCATCTGGATCAGTGAGCAATATGCCAACACCTTTGGGCCTGGTAGTCACGGCACTACCTTTGGAGGATCCCCCCTCGCCTGCTCTGCCGCCCATGCGGTGCTCGATGTNCTNGAAGAAGAGGATTTGATTTCCGCCACCCGNCAGAAAGGCGATATCCTTCACCAAAAACTTTCTCAATTTATTACCAAGTATCCCGATCTGGTTGCTGAAGTTCGCGGTCGCGGACTGATGCTCGCCCTNGCTTTCAAGAACGACCCTGCACCTTTCGTCAAAAAACTCCGAGAAGCAGGCTTGCTTGTCGTCGGAGCCGGAGGCCATGCTATTCGCTTCCTTCCCCCCCTCAATGTCAAAGATGCAGAAATCGAACTGGCAATGAACATCGTGGANACGATCCTTTCAACTTTCAAACCCGACGAAGCAAGCACATGAAACACTTCCTTCAGGAAAACGATTTTTCACCCGAAGAAATCAAAGATATCTTTCAGCACGCGATGGCCTATAAAACCAATCGTGCTCAACGCCCCACCCATGATCTGGCCGGACAGACATGGGGCATGCTTTTTCACAAAAAGAGTACCCGTACCCGGGTATCCTTCGAGGTGGGAATCCGNGAACTCGGGGGCAACCCTCTGATCCTTGACCAGTCATCTACTCAGATTGGACGTGGAGAAAGCATTGGGGATACGGTCAAAGTTCTATCCCGATTNCTAGATGGTCTAATTATCCGTACCCACGGGCACGAAATCATTGAAGAATTTGCCACGCTTGGCTCGATTCCCGTGGTCAATGCTCTNACTGATTTCCTTCACCCCTGCCAGATCTTTGCCGACTGCATGACCATTTTGGAAAAGACTGGTTCTTCTCAGGANCCCTNTTCCTTGGTGGGTAAAAAACTCACTTTCTTTGGAGATACCCAGTGTAACATGGCCAATTCATGGATTATGGCCGGTGCCCTCTTTGGTATGGATATCTGCCTAGCTGGCCCCGCCGAATTTGCTCCGACTGAACAGATCATTCAATATTTAGCCAAGCACGATCTGCCCGCCAATTTCGAGCATCAAACNGACCCCGAACTGGCTGCCCGCGATGCGGATATTCTCTACACCGACGTCTGGGTAAGCATGGGATGCGAAGAGGAAGCGGAAGAAAGGAAACGCATAATGTCACCCTATCAGGTAACCGACGCCCTCCTCCAAGCTGCTAAGCCTGGAGCTCTCTTCATGCACTGTATGCCCACCCACCCGGGAGAAGAAGTATCTGAATCTGTTCTCGCTTCCCCGCAGGCCATCCTTTTTGATCAGGCGGAAAATCGTCTGCATATTCAGAAGGCAATCCTTCGACAACTTACTCAATCCTGAATTGATTATTCTTATTAACCCATGAAAATCATACTCGCTTATTCCGGAGGTCTCGACACCTCCGTGCTTGTTCACTGGTACGCCAACTCCCAAAATGCGGAAGTTATCACCTACTGTGCCGATGTCGGGCAGGAAGAGGAACTCGACGGCCTGGAAGAAAAAGCCCTCGCCACCGGTGCGACCGCCCACCGCACGCTCGATCTCGTTGACGAATTTGCCAAGGATTTTATTTACCCCATGGTTCGCGGAAATGCGATTTATGAGTCCCAATACCTGCTCGGTACATCAATTGCCCGCCCACTGATCGCCAAGGCACAGATCGAAATCGCCCGGGAATTTGGAGCCACCGCCCTGGCTCATGGAGCCACTGGGAAAGGAAATGATCAATGCCGTTTCGAGCTCACCTTTTCCGCCCTCGCCCCCGATCTTAAAATCCTCGCACCCTGGCGCGATGCGGATTTCCGCAAGACCTTCCCCGGCCGTCAGCAAATGATCGAATATTGCCAAGAGCACAACATTGATGTGGAAGCCAGTGCCTCCAAGCCCTACTCCATGGACCGCAACCTCTGGCACATTTCTTATGAGGCCGGCATTCTGGAAGATCCATGGTTTGATCCCACCACCCCTGACAACCGCGAAATGTACAAGCTCACCGTGGATCCCGAAGTTGCACCCGATGAAGCCCAATACATCGAACTCGATTTCGAGCAGGGAGATTGTGTCGCAATTGACGGACAAGCAGGCACCCCCTCCGAGATTGTTAAAAAACTCAATGAAATCGCCGGTAAACATGGGATCGGACGGGTCGACCTCGTGGAAAACCGCTTTGTCGGGATGAAAAGCCGTGGCGTGTACGAAACCCCCGGAGGTACCATTCTTCTCAGTGCCCACCGTCAACTTGAAACCCTTACCATGGATCGCGACCTCATGCATTTGCGGGACTCCCTGATCCCCCGCTATGCCGAGCTCATTTACTACGGCTTTTGGTACGCCCCGGAAAGGGAAGCTCTCCAAGCATTAATTGATGACAGCCAGAAGACTGTTTCCGGTACCGTCCGTCTAAAGCTTTACAAAGGAAACATCACCACGGTTGGGCGTAAATCCGACCAGTCCCTCTATGATATGGAAATTGCCTCTATGGACGATGATGAGAGCGATTACGCACCCGAAGATGCCGGTGGCTTTATTCGTCTTCATGCCCTCCGTCTGAAGGAGCGTGCCCGCAAGCAGGGATATTCCGTATAACTTGCCACCCTGGAGATGCGCCTTTTCATCATCGATAATTACGATTCCTTCACCTACAACATTGTCCAGTATTTTGGCGAGTTGGGGGCAGAGCAGGAAGTGGTGCGTAATGATGCAATCGGTATTGACGATCTCAAACTTGAAGAATTCGACGGGTTGGTCATTTCTCCCGGTCCCTGCGATCCAGATCGTGCGGGCATCAGCCTGCAGGCAATCGAACGATGGGCGGGAAAGATTCCTCTCCTTGGCGTTTGCCTCGGCCACCAGTCGATCGGGCAGGCCTTCGGCGGAAAAATTATTGGGGCCAATAAGCTGATGCACGGGAAAACCTCTCAAATCAGTCATCACAACCAAGATGTTTTTAAGAATATGCCTCAGGAATTTCCAGCCACCCGTTACCACTCCCTCGTGATTGAGCGTGATACCCTGCCCGAATGCCTGGCAATCACCGCCACCTCGGAGGATCATGAGATCATGGGCATCCGTCACCGGGAGCTCCCGGTTTGGGGCGTACAATTTCATCCGGAATCCCTCGCAACAGAAAATGGAATTATAATCTTGAAGAACTTCCTCGATCTCTGCTAGAACACATTCGTGTGGTATATGGAATCCTACGAAATCAATGCGTTGTCCTAAGTGTTCGTCAGAAGAATTGAAGGTCCTGGAGACGAGGGCCGATAAGGTCGCTTCTACTCGTCGCCGACGGGAATGTCTTCAATGCAACCATCGCTTTTCCACCATCGAAGAAGTCCTACGGGAGGACTTGGCTGTGGTGAAAAGGGACGGACGAAGGGAAAGTTTTGATCGTACCAAGCTGGCGATGGGCCTGCGGCGTGCGATTTCAAAACGCCCCATCGATGCGGAACAAATCAACGCCTTGCTTTCAGACACCCTCCGTCGAATTGAGAATGAATTCGATCATGAGGTGCCCAGCCGTGCGATTGCGGATGCGATCATGCAACGGCTGCGCAAGGTAGATGCGATCGCGTGGCTGCGATACGCAAGTTTCTATCAGGATTTCCATGGGCTTTCTCGCTTTGCCGAGGAAGTCATAAACTTGGGTGTGGGGGATACTGGTGGGGAAGACGGCGACTAAACGGGACGACTATACGAGGCTTCAGAATCTGAACGCTTTGTTCTCGGCAATCGGGAGTGTTTCCACCAAGGAGGAAACTGTCCAGCTTCAGCGTACCCTCTCTTTTATGCGGGAAAATGATGAACTCGATGGACCGATGACCATTCGTTCTTTTGATCATTGTATTGATCAGGTCGTACGCTTTCATTTCCCCAACGACCGGAATTTTCATTATACCCATTGGAATGCCCGTTGCCACACCATCGAGCCCCTCTGGGTACGGGCTTCTGTTCTCGAATTCGTCCAATCTTTCCAAAGCTCAATGCGGGGTATGATTCTTGTATCCGGTATTCGTGAAACGCTGGCTGCCGGTCGTCGCTGGACTGC
>NHCX01000089.1 GCA_002168015.1 Verrucomicrobia bacterium TMED44 | reverse complement strand
AGGATAGAAAATTTGGCCCGTGGTGTGGGAGGATCTAGGGGAAGCGAGAAAGACCACGGCATCCGCAATTTCACGGGCGGTGGTCATGCGCTTTCCGAAGGGAATATTTTCCTCGATTGAGCGAATAGTCTTCTCCGGGTGTTCCAGGGTATCGAGCCATCGCTGGTACATCGGAGTCATGACTTCCGCAGGAATCACGGCATTCACACGGACCCCTTTATCCGCCAGATCAAGTGCCCACTCGCGGGTCAGGGCATTCATTGCACCCTTTGAAGCAGCATATCCAGAGGTTCCTCCCTGTCCGGTCTCGGCCACTTTGGATCCAATATTGATGATTGCTCCCTTATTGCGAACCAGTTCATCCAATGAATAATGAGTCAGGGCAAAAACATGAACGAGGTTCTTATACAGGCTGTTAAAAAAGTCTTCGGTTGGAGAATCCAAACCGACGCCATCATTGGTACCCGCGTTGTGTATCAAATAATCGATTCGACCGGTTGATTCGACGGTTTTTTCAATCGCCTCGTTACAGGCTAATTCCTCAGTGAGTTCAGTAGGGATACAAAAGACCTCCTNCTGANTAGCCCCAAGNTCTNNGATCAANNNATTNGCAATATCTGGATTNCGATCAAGGATGGCAACGGTGGCCCCTTCCGCATGAAAGGATTTTACAATGGCAGCTCCGATTCCCTTAGCTCCGCCGGTTACAACGGCAACCTTCCCCTTGACTTCGAGGTTCACTTCGAACCGACGACCTTTTGGTTGGATGACCCCAGTTGATCCATACCTAGCTCCACGAGATCTCCGGCTTGCAAATAGACCGGAGGGTCCATGCCCAAACCAACACCAGGAGGAGTCCCTGTCGAAATGATATCCCCGGGCAACAAGGTCATGAACTGGCTAACATAACTCAGCAGGAAGGGAATCTTGTAATGGAGGTTGGAGGAGTTACTAGACTGCATGGTTTTCCCATTTACCTTGAGCCACATGTTTAGATTATTAACATCTTCAATTTCGTCAGGGGTTACCAGAAACGGGCCAAGAGGAGCAAAAGTATCGCAACTTTTTCCCTTTACCCATTGTCCGCTTCTTTCCAGTTGAAAGGCACGCTCACTGTAGTCATTATGCAGGGCATAGCCGGCAATATGCTGCATGGCATCTTTTTCATCAACATAGCTGGCCCTTTTTCCCACAACAAAAGCAAGCTCTACTTCCCAGTCAGTCTTATCTCCACCGCGAGGGAGGACCAAGTCGTCATTGGGGCCGCACAAGGCACTGCTTGCTTTAAAGAACAGAACGGGTTCCTCGGGAATTTCCATTCCTGATTCAGCAGCATGATCATCAAAATTCAGTCCAATGCAGACGATCTTACTGGGTCTGGCAATAGGAGATCCGTAGCGTTCTTCTTCCGGAAAAATAGGCAGTTCATTTTGGTTTTGCTGGATCCACTCTCCAAGTCGCTGTAGACCATCGGTTTCAAAAAATACTTCATCATAATCTTCTCCAAATCCTGATATCTCGACCTCTTGGCCGTCTTTTAAAATAAGTCCAGGTGATTCTTCCCCAGGTTGTCCTTTACGAATAAGTTTCATGTTTTGTATTTTATTTTAAGCTCATTACGCCTCCGTCAATATCATAGGCTCCCCCGGTAATAAAAGATGCATCCGAAGAGCAGAGAAAAGAGGCTATGTTGGCAATTTCCTTGGGTTCTCCCATCCTCCCTATGGGTTGATACTTCGAGAGTTCATTAAATTTTTCGTTCCGTTCGTTCTCTTCCGGATAGTATTTTTTGAGAAAGCCGTCTACGAATGGAGTGTGCACACGCCCCGGGCATACACAATTACAGCGGATTCCATGTTCGACATAGTCGCGGGCAATGCTGAGAGTCATGGCTAATACGGCACCCTTACTTGCANAATAGGCAAAGCGGTCTGCAATTCCCAGCCGAGAGGCAATCGATGCAAGGTTGAGAATGACCCCGGATTTCTTCTCCACCATTTTGGGGAGAATGTTCCGCAGGCACAAAAACATTCCCTTAGCATTCACTTCCATTACTTTATCAAAATCTTCAACCGATGTGGATGTGGCCGNACCCACATGGGCGATACCTGCGTTATTGATCAAAATATCAGGGGATCCCATTTTATCTAAAACTCCCAAAGTTGCATTTTGGACACTTGCTTCATCTGTGATATCGCACTTGAAGAGATGGGCCTCCTGTCCGTTTGACAGGATTTCCTCCACGGTTTCCTCTCCAGAAATTTCATCCGCTTCCCAAATGGCAACCTTAGCCCCTTCCTCGGCAAATCTTTTGGCAATGGCTTGACCGATTCCTTTTCCTCCTCCAGTAACTACGGCTGTATTATTTTTGAATTTGCTCATAGATAAAAATCCTTACAAAGACATTCCCCGTTTCCAAGGTAAGAAGTCATCCCTTCCTTGAATCGTGGATTTGGTTTTCTTGTTTCCCGAGGCGTACTCAATAACTTCGTTCAGTAATTTCTCACCAATCGACTCCCCGGTTTCGCTCCCATCGATAACTGGTCCAGTATCGAAATCGATGTATTCGTGGAAAGAATTAGCCGTCTTGGAATTACTGGAAATTTTAATCACGGGAGCAACCGGGTTACCCGTCGGGGTGCCAAGACCGGTCGAAAAAAGTATGAGGTTGGCACCGGCGCCGGCGAGTGCAGTTGTTGATTCCACATCATTGCCGGCAGTGCAAAGAAGACTCAGTCCATTCTTTGTGACCCAGCCTGGGAAGTCTAATACATCAACCACGGGAGAGGTGCCTCCCTTGCGGGCGGCTCCCGCAGATTTCATTGCGTCAGTTATCAACCCATCCTTTACATTCCCGGGAGATGGATTCATGTGAAAACCGGAGCCTGCTTCTTTTACACGGAGTTCATAATTACGCATGATTTCAATGAAGCGATTTCCAATATTTGGATTGGCGCACCGGTTGACAATTTCCTGTTCCACCCCGCAAAGTTCAGGNAACTCCGAGAGGATCACGCGTCCACCNATCGCGGTTAGCAGATCAGCGGCATGACCCATGGCTGGATTAGCCGATATTCCGGAAAATCCGTCAGATGCTCCGCATTCCATCCCCAGGCAAAGTTTGGATAGTGGAACCGGGGATCTTTTCAATTGATTGATTTGAGCCAAGCCTGCATAAGTTTGACGAATTGCCTGCTCCATCATTTCCTGTTCTGAGGGGTATTTTTGTTGTTCGAAAATAAGCAAGGGTTTGTCGAAATTTGAACTACGCTTGGATATTTCTTCCTCGAGAATGGAAACTTGAGCGTGCTGGCACCCCAGGCTCAGAACGGTTATCCCGCTTACATTTGGACTACAGGCATACCCTGCCAACAGGGCACAGAGTTCCTCAGAAATGCCACGGGTTTCTCCGCAACCCAGTCCATGAGTGAGGAATTTGATCCCATCTATGTTTGGAAATACGGGAGAAGGTTCATGATTTGTTCTTTCGGGCAAAGAGACTGCATCAGGGTTTTTACCATGGATGTAGGCTTCTGCGAGAGACTGTGAAAAAACCTCATATTGATTACGTTTTGATAAACCCAGTGCCCGAAGCATCGAAGTTTTTAGGGTTTCGATATTACCATTTTCACAAAACACCATGGGAACGACCAACCAGTAGTTTGCGGTACCGACGGAACCGTCCGATCGTGCATAACCATTGAATGTATGATTTTTCCAATTCGAAATGTGTGGGGCTTTCCAATTGAATGGACCTGCACTTGACCGGTAATCCTCTGCCCGGTGGACCACATTTGATTGGCGAATTCTTTCACCCTGTGAAATCTTCTGAGTGGTTTCTCCAACCAAGACTCCATAAAGACGAACTTGTTCTCCGCTTTCTAATTCGACTGGTGCAAATTTATGTTTAGCCGGAATGTTCTCAGTGAGTTTAAACGAAGACCCATTCCAATTAATGTCGGTTCCTGCCTCTAAATCCTGCAGGGCGACCAGCAGATTATCATGAGGAGAAATTTGGAGGAAACTTTTCTTTAGTTCAGGCATTGGTTGGAGAATCAGTACAAACTGCGATGCTAATATCTATATGGAAGTTGATTTTTATAATAATCCAAGAGGGTTAAAAGTAAAATAGATAATCTTGCTTAAGGCATATCTATTTCTGATTTTCTACGATAATCGAGAGCTCATGTACGGCAATCTCAATTGCTTTGATCAAAGTCTTGTTTCCTTTAACTCAAATCGTACTTAGTTTAATTTGAACCAATCTTCGGACTTAAAGTTATAATACCTGAGGGAAGTTCTATCTTTTAAATCAAGATATAACCATCCAACATTTGAATTTGAAAAACAATAAGGGAATGCTGAGGCGTTCGTCCAAATCCAACCGAGTTCTTTTGACCAAAGCCAAAAGCTGCCATGGCTTGATTCGCTGAAATATAGCCATTGTAGTTCAGTGTGATAAATCCAGGGAAAAGAAAGGTCGTAGAAATTTCCAAACCAAGTTTNTTTCTTCCAGCTGCCATCCAGTTTTTCCACCTGATGGTCGATGGCGGTGTTGGGTCTGAATTTCCATGCCTTCGTAGCGTTGGCATCAAAGAAGATGGGAGCCTCTTCGAGTTCAAAAACATAGATATTTTCCGTATTTAATTCCTGCCAGTCATTGAATGATCCTGATCTTCGGGAATTACTTTTTTGATTTGCATCATATTCCTCTCGGGTCCCTTTTATCCATCCTTCTGGTGCGGTCCATCCACCGGTTTCGCTTGTCCAACTTTCTCCAGTGGTTGGGTTGTAATATGGTACCAAAACCTGTGTAACGAATGCATCTGGAGGAGGGGAAATGAAATTATATGGATTACTCTGACTGGTTTGTGTCTGATTATTTGGGGTAGGAATCCACTCTACACCATAATTTCCGCTTGAAATGGCAAGCCCCGTGGAAGAGGCAGAAAAGTTTTTTAGATTCAAGTAAAAGTTTCCAGATAGGCTATGTGTTGGCCACTCCCATAATTGCTGGCTGGTATGAATGCCGGATATGCTTTTTCCCACCAGAACGGTTTCTTCGGTAAGAAGTTCTTGAATATTGTGGGAAGCAAAGAGAGTATCCATGAGCAGGAGAGATCCATTTTCCTGGACTCGGTATGCGTCCACTCCTTTCTCATTTCTTTGCGAGTGTGCAATATACATGAAATCGTTGTTTATTGCTATTGGTCCTGTTGTTTCAGAGAGGTCGAGCTCATCCAAAAAATAAAGGTTGGAACCATCATAGGCACAAACGGTCATGGATCTTCCAAATTCTTTTAAATTTATGGAATCTCCTAAAAATAGTGGGACGGGGCGAAAGTTGCCCAACTGAACATTCTGGTTTTCAAAATAGAGATAACCTGTTCCGTCCACTACTTGATTGGCTTGTGCGCCTGTCAAAAGTCCAGGGACAGGAATAGGCTCTTCGAGGACAGGAAATTGAGGATTTGAAATATCTATTTGAAAGAGAGTGGAGTTATTTTCAGATACTGTGAAATAATTGAAATAATGATCCACTTCTTTGCTTGNACCATACAAAAGTTTATCACCAATTTTAAATGGACCACGAATTTGCGAACCCATGATCAATAAACTGGCATTGCTTTCCATTGCAATGGTGGAGTTGACCATCCCTGTTTCGAAGGAAAATAATTGAATATCAAGTACGGAAGTAGAGTTGTAGGGGTATGGGTAAAAGAAATCTGACGCTATTTCTGCTGACATCCTGAGGTAAGGATGAATGTTCGATTGTGAAGCCGCCTTGGTTGCCCAGCAGATCTGATTGTTTTCCAGTATGAAACCTTCAAAGGCCGAAGGAATGGGGGTGCTCATGGTCTTCGTCTCAATCTCCGCCAATAGTTTAATTTCTTCTTCATCGACCTCAAAGATTTTATAAATTAACTTTCCTTGATTGTGAATTGCCAGGTGGGCGAGATTGCCATCGGCAAGGCTGCCGAGCAGATTTCCAGCCCCGGCATCCATTTGATAAAGGAGTTCATCGAAATCCGTAGTTGGGGTAAGCCGGATTGTGACATTTTGCTCTTGTGAGATATAGCCCCAACCCCAACCGTTTGTAGGCGTACTTTCGATTTGGAGGGTATTTTCCCCGAATATATGAGTTCGCTCGGTCGTCCAGGCCAGAGCCAGTCGTCTCACTTCAAAAGCATTATTGGTGTCGAGGATGTTGCTTACCACAAGCTCTTCACCTGAAATCGAAAATAGATAGTGCCCGGTGGTATCCGTAAACGATCTTCTCGCCACAACCCGGTGATCTATCTGCCCCCCTTTTTCCAATAGACCGTTTTCATGCTTCAGAATTTGTAGTTTATTAAGTTCGTTCCCCTCAGCCCAAGTTTGGTAAGGAATAAAAAAGAGACCTTCGGGTGGCACCTTGCCAATCGCTTTTTCATCGTAGTTCGCCTCACTCCAGGAATATTCATTCTCATCCCCCATGTAGAAGCGCTGAGAGAGGAAAGGATTTGATTTATCCGAAATATCGAAAAGCGAGGCAGTAACTTGGCTGTTTTCCACTCCCACGGCGAACAACTGATCATCCAGTACCTCCAAGTACTCCGACCACCCAGGCACGATTAATTCAGAAAGAAGGTTTGGGTTCGAGGGGTCCCGCAGATCTACAATGAACAGCGGGTCGACCCGCAGAAAGGTAACAATGTATGCGTAATGCCCGTCGAATCTTGTCGCATATAGAGTTTCCCTTTCAGCTAATTCAAGTGATCCTTGCAGTTCGCCTGTCTTGATATTGAAATTCTCCAGGAGGGAGTACCGACTATTCCAATTGCTGTTTCGGTTGGCTTGAGAGATAAGGGTCAAGGTGTCACCGCTGATTCGAACCTTGAACTTATCGAGGATTCTTCCTCCCGGTTGAATGAGAGAGATTTCCCGTGGAATTTTCGAAAGATCACTTAAATCATAAATTCTTACCAGATGACCGTTGTAATAATCTTGAGGATCCCTGGTTACCACTGCCAGCTTTTCATTGGTGGCAAAGATTACTTGAGGAGCTCCGGCAGTGGTAATTTCACTTGTTTTTTTAACATCTTCAGGGTTGTCTAAGTCAAACGATAATAGAACTGTTGAATAATTAAAATTCCAACCTTTCCACTCGGTTTCTTCATTTTTCCATTCTTCAGTAACGATATGTAGGGTCTCTCCCACCATTCTGCTCTCCCGATAAAAGCCGGATAATTTTAAATCAGAAATTTCTTTGATTTCTTCATCCTTAAATTGAAGTACCCGCAAATTTGATTGGTATGGCCATTTTCGATGGGGTGGGGTCACAAAAAGGAAAATGTACTCACCGTCATCACTGACATACATCTGCTCACCTGATGCTGGTAGGCGGTGCCTTGCTCTAACCTCAGGTTCAAGTGGATTGCTGAGATCAATAATTTGCAGCCCCCTTCGCTGATTAAAAAAAAACAAATAATTTCCAACTATTTTCCAGATATCAGATTCCTCGACCTCACTGGTTTCATCTTCAGTTACGGAGTCGTCAGAAGTTCTGAAGGCCGCAAGTTCAGCGCTGTAGAGTAAATTATTCCTATTTTCGGGATCAGATGCCCGGGTGCTGAAATTACTTTTACCGGCGTAAAAAGAGTAGGGCAAAGGGTCGTATCCATTCCACTCGAATCGAACTTTACTTCTTTGCATGTCATGCGGAACGCGAAAGAAGATCGAACCATTTGCATCATCAGGAATATGACTGGTTTGCCAAACCTTCCATTCCTGTGATTCCTCGTGCTTGAACAACACTCGTACCTGCCTTGAACCTGCAGGAATTTTTACATCAATGATTTCACCTTCCGCGAGCCATAGCGAGGAGGTGTTCCATTGCTTTTGAGCACCGCAAAATAGAGGAAATGAAATAAATAAAAAAATACTAGCTACTCGAAAGCAGCTAGTATTTGCAGAAAAGATGAAGAGGGATTTAGGGTGCAGAAGAGAAATGACTGCTTATGATTTTTTTTGCCAACTCTTAAGAGCACCCTTGGGGTTGCCGGAAACATCACCTCTGCCGTTTTTGGTAATGGTTTTGCCATCTTTTGAAACAATGACGAGAGAGGGGATTCCACGAACTGCAAATTTTTTGGCAAGGGCGTTCGCTGACTCAGAGCGGTGGGGGAGGGTATACCATTTCATTCCTGCTTCTTTCATGTAGTCCATTTGAGCCTTAGAAGAGCGATCGGAGCTCACGAAAACAACTTCGAAACTCTTTTTATTCTTGTCGCGAAACTTGACCAAGTTTGGGGTAAAAGAACGGCACGGCGGACACCAATGAGCAGAAAAATAAATTCCCACTGTTTTGCCTGCAATCACATCTTTGGATACTTCTTTGCCATCAGAGTCAAGCAGAGTACCGGGGAAAAGCTCTTCAAGCCCAGTACTGGGACCACTCGCGGATTTAGCCCATCCGGAAAAGGCCAGGCATAGAAGCAGATAGAAGTAGAATAGAAAGGAAGTAGATTTCATAAGTTGATGTAGGTTTCTATTACAATAGTCTATAAACTGCAAAAAAAGCAAGGGCATGTATCTTTAAATTAAAGATTTTCCTTGTCAGACCGTTCTCATTTTTAAATGAAAGGTAAGGTCAGTTTTATTCTCTCCTTACTCTTTAATCCCTAAAATTAATAAACTATGAGTCTTTCTTCTCTTAAACTTCACAATGCAATGTGGCCGGGTCTTGTCGGCAAAGGTGATGACGATGGTCAGGAACCGCCTATTAGCTTGGAGCGAATGCTTGACCTCACTGCAGCAGCGGAAGTAGATGGGCGTAAGTTTGACGGGATTGATTATTTCTTATTTCTTCCTCATACAAATCCCGAGGCCAGTGATGATGAACTTAAAGGGATTGCTGATCTCATTGTAAGTAAAGGTTTTGATATCGGTTCTTTAGTTGCTCCGGTATGGCCCGGAACAGTCGGTGACTCAGCCATGGGAACCGATGAACAAAAGGGAAAGTTTTTAGATGCGGTTAAGATGGCGTGCCGTATTGCCAAGGTTTTCAACGAGCACGGTGCCCGTAAAGGTGGAGTGATTAGAATCGATTCAGCAGAATTTGGAGTTGAAAAGTGGAAAGAAGATGCAAGCACAAATACGTCGAGCATTGTCGATACTTTTAAAGAAGCGGCCAGAATTGCAGCCGATCACGGAGAACGGTTAGCTGCAGAGGGTGAAATTTGCTGGGCTGGTATGCACAGTTGGAAAGACATGCTTGACATTCTGGAGGGAGTGGGGATGCCCGAAGCTCTTGGCTTTCAGGCAGATTTAGCTCATACCTATCTTTATCTTATGGGGTATAACGCACCGGAACACGCACTTCTTCATGATGGTTATGCCGAAGAAGAATTCTGGCCAGCCTATGAGAAAATGACCGATAAACTTCGTCCATGGACCATTGACTTCCATGTCGCTCAGAATGATGGGCAAGTCCATGGTGCTGGGTCTCATGACAAAACCGGTAAGCATTGCCCAGCCGATGATCCCAATGGCAAGCTAGACATCACTCGTTGTTCCCAATATTGGCTGAAAGATTTTCAGGATCGTGGAATCAAGCACATCTGTTGGGATGGTTGCATGTTCTCCAATGCAACTTTGGAAACACCTTCGACGTGGAATACGATTCTTAAGTCAATGATCGACGTCGTATCCTGATTTAATATCCCTATATTATATTTTTTTTCTTCAATCTTGGAGATTGGGGCATGATAAAAAGATTTGTAAGTCTTGGTTTGTTCGTAGCCACTTTGGCGTGTCCAGACTTTGTATTTGCAGAAAATCTGTCTCCTTTCGAAAAGGCTGAACTTAAAAGATTGCTTTCTCTTGAAATCGATGACTTAGCGGAGCAACCGATCCAAGGGGTGTTGGGATATGATCAGGAATATTGGAGAAATCCAGCATCCGTCCATGTAATCAGACCCGAGGATATTACCGAGCACGGATTTGCAAATTCGGTGGAGGCATTGCGGGCAGTACCCGGAATGCATATTAGTAGAGGTCTTGCCTATGATAATTTTGCCGCCATGCGTAACTTTAGTGGATTCAGCCCGCAGAAGTTTCTGGGTAAAATTGGCGGGCGTGAAGTCTCTCAATTGATGCTGGGCAGTGCTAATTATTCGGTCGATGACTATCCAGTAGCGGTCATTGATCGGATCGAAATCATTCGTGGGCCAGGTGCATCCATTTGGGGCACAAACGCAGTGAATGGGGTGATCAATTTGGTCACCAAGCATTCATTGGAAACACAGGGATACTCTGTTCGCTTACTTACCCAAGACAACGGAACTTTCATGGGGGATTATGTGCATGGAGGCCAGATCTCTGAACATAGCTACTATCGTTTTTGGATACGTGATCAGGAATATGCGGAGGGAACTTTAAATTCAGGGCTGCCAGCTCATGATGATGGATATTTACGAAAGGCTGGTTTTCGTTATGACAACAAATTGGGTTCAGACCTCAATTTTTATATTTCTGGAGGAGGAGCCACCCGAAGACTCGCACACACTTTGGACCTTTCCAATCGCTTGCTTTACGATTTAGGGAGTTTACCGAACTCCTCACAAGCCCAACTAAAGGCTCTCTTGGGGTTAGAGCCTACATCAATTCTCACTCCGGTACCTCTTTCTTTAGTACAAGGTCTGTTGTTACAAGATTTTACCCCATTTGCGACTCCTGCTCAGGTTCTGGCTCTTCTTCCTCAACCAGGCTTGGGAACTTACAATCCATTATCTTGGGCAAAAATAGCCAATGGAACCGTTCCTTTTCAAGATTTCACTGCGGTCAGATATGAGCGTTACGGGGAGCTAACTAACGATTCCGGTCATATTGTTGCAAAGTTGGACGGCATCACTGATTCCGATTTGGAATGGTCGGTTAGAGGCGCCGTAGAACACACGGATATTTCATTAGGTCACATTGGTTTTGAATGGCAACAGACACAGTATGATTTAGCTTTCGACGCCAACCGGCCCCTTGGAGATTTTCACCGTCTATCATTTGGCTTGGCTGCCCGTAGGACAAATCTGGATATTCAATCTTCGGTGATTGAGCCCTTTGCTTTTACTTCTTTAGTAAACCTTGCGGCCGATCCCCTTCTACCATCTTCTTATTCGGATTCTATTCCGGTTCTCTCATACGACCAGGCATTTACTGAATTCGATCGTTTCACAGCTTATCTGCAAGATTCTATTAGTTTAACGGATACAATTGAGGTATCCATAGGTTCCAAATTTGAAGAAAATGACCTTGCGGGAACTGGATTTCAACCGGGGGTGCGGGCCTCTTGGCTGGCAAACGATTCGAATGTCTTTTGGGCAGGCTATTCTAGGGCCCACCGGCAACCTTCCCTGAGGGAGAGATACACTACGCTTACACCTGCAAAAGTATGGAGTAACTTAGGCGGAGGAATCTGGTCAAATGTCCAATTTGCCGGAGGTGAATCGCTTGACCGTGAGGAGATCGACAGTTTTGAAATAGGCTGGCGAACTCGTCCCGATGAAGATTTCCTCCTTGAACTATCATCTTACTACTACGATACGAAAAATGCTGTCCTTGCATCTTCAGAGAATGCAAATGCCTATGAAGCAAAAGATGCAGAATCATACGGAGGTGAGCTTTCAATCGACTGGGAAATATCGAAAATTTGGAGACTCCGCGGAGGTTATTCCTTGGCCCGAGGTAAAGTCGAAGGGGATAGAAGTTACGACTTTCCCGAGCAAACAGCTAGCCTTACCTCACGGCTTTCCTATTCAGATAACCTGACTTTTGTACAAAGTCTTTATTATACCGATGAAACTCAGATTCCATCGGATTATAACCCTGTCACAATTCCATCTCATCTAAGGCTTGATTTGGGAATCGTTTGGGAAGCTAGCGATGATTGGGAAGTCGGGTTTTTTGGCAGAGACCTTCTTGAACCCTACCACATTGAAACCATGTTTCCCGGAATTGATGTGGAACCTGCTCGGGTCGAGCGAACCTTTCTTATTTCTATCTACAAAAAATTCTAACTTTAATGTTAAAAGATTCTTCCAGATTCCGAATGATTGCTCAGAGAGCAGTGTTGAGATACGCACTGTTCTCTCTAGTAATATTTGGAGCGTGGGGATTAAGTTTTTCTGGATATAGTCAAACTGCTGAGCAAAACCGCAAAATGGCCAGAATTGAGGCTTCCTACCTGACCCATCTCACCAAGTATATCCAATGGGATAGCTCTACGAAGAAAAACGGGGTGAAAATCATCATTCATGGGGATGATCCGTATAAATTTTACGAATCGTTGAAATATGCAATCGAAGTTTCTTCGGGTGGTGAACGAATTGCAGATTTTGAAATCATGCATTTCACGAATGATCAGACCGATTTAGCACTTAAAAATATCAAAGAAGGATTTCAAATTCTTGTCTTAACTAAAAAGTCCTTCCTTACCGCCAAAGATTTAGACAAAATTGAGTCGAAGGGTCTTATTGTTGTGCATGGTGAGCAGCTTTTTGATAATACAAATGCCCCAATAGCCTTTCAATATTCTCAGAATCGCGTTCGTCTTTTGATTGACCGAAAGCTTCTCAATCAAGGGGGAATAAGAGTAAGTTCAAAACTTGCCAACCTCCGAAATGCAGTTAGTTTCGTTGATAAATAAGCTTTAACAATCTTTTTACTAAGTGATCACTTTACCAACAGTTAAAAAGTATTTTCCTTGGAAGCTTTTATTGCCGGTAGTGCTTGGTTGTTTCTTACTTCTTCCATGCGCTTATTCGGAAGAGTTATCTAACTTTGAAAAGCGAGAACTGTCTCGCTTGTTAGAGATGGATTGGACAGAGCTTACCAACCAACCGGTATCTGGAGTTTTGGGCTACGATCAAGAGCACTGGCGGAACCCTGCGTCGGTTGCAATTATTCGATCGGATGATGTTTTTGATGGCGGCCATCTGCAACTTGTTGATTCTTTTCGTGGAGTGGGCGGAATGTATGTTACCCGCGGAAATGCCTACGATGATTTTGTGACCATGAGAAATTTCAGTGGATCGGCCACCGAGAAATTTCTTATGTTAGTCGACGGTCGGGAAGTACTACAACCTATGGGTGGGACCATCACTTGGGGATCGGAGGAGGTGCCTCTTGCTATTTTGGAGCAGGCTGAAATTATCCGCGGACCAGGTGCCTCAATTTGGGGAACCAATGCGGTGAGTGGAGTTATAAATGTAACCACAAAACCGGCGTCTGCCACCCAAGGAAATTCTCTTCGTTTAGCCATGGAAAGCACAGGCACTTTTCTTGGTGAAGTAGTGCATGGAGGAAAAATTGGAGAAGGGGAGTATTACCGAATATGGGTGAGGAATCAGGAGTATGCGGAAAGTGATTTGTTGTCAGGGATTCCTGCTCGGGATGACGGATATGGGCGAAAGATCGGATTTCGTTTTGATAAAGAGCTCGGTTCAGACATGGAATTTACGGTCGCAGGTGCCTATTCTACTCGAAGATTCGAGCATGTTTTAGATTTGAGTTCGAGATTACTTTTTCCAACTGATACAAATTTTACTACTTTTGTCCCAGTTTCGGTCGCAAATGCCCTAGCACTCCCTGGAGTACCTAATGGCGCTACCTACTCTACTTGGCCAAACCTATCAGGCACTGTTCAACCTTCAGGGGTTCCCCGTATAGTTAATTACGAAGAATTACCGCAGGATGCAGGACATGTTAGAGCCCGGTTAGCAGGTGTGACCAATAATGAGCTTGAATGGGCAGTGGATACATATGCTGAAAAATATAAAACAAACCTCGGGCATGTTGGGCATAAATGGGATCGAGATGAGTATAATCTTGAATTTCGTGGAAACCGCCCGCTTGGTGACCGTAACCATATAGCATTTGGTTTGGGGTATCGATATATGGAGTTTGATGTAACAGAAACCACCACTTCCCCTTGGCGTTTTTCAACCTTAAATCCCCAAACTGGTCTTCCCTCTTCAGATATTCCAATTTTGCAGTATAACGGTCCTGACTCTTTTGAAAGATTCTCTGCTTTCTTTCAGAATACTTACGAAGTTAATGAAGACTTTTTTATTTCCTTCGGATCGAAGTTTGAAGATGGGGATTTGAGTGGCACGACTGTTCAACCTGGAATTCGTGCGTCTTATTCAGTTAATCCGGATAATCTGCTTTGGGCAGCCTATTCAAGGGCTCATCGCCAAGCATCACTAGTCGAAAGATATACCGAGGTTAGTTATGCTCGAATCTGGAATCCGCTTGCATTTCACCCCACCCTCAACCCAACAGGGCAACAATGGATAAATCAATCCTTTGAGGCAGACCCATCGCTTGACGACGAAGTCATGGATGCGTATGAGATCGGTTTGCGTTCATCTCCCAGTGAAAATTTTTTGTGGGAGCTTTCTCTCTTTTACTACGACACCAAAGACGCGGTATTCAGTGGTCCACCAGTTTATGAAGCTCTGGACTACACCTCAATTGGAGGAGAAATATCTTTAAATTATTCCGCTAGCGATTTGTGGAAGTTACGGGGGAATTATTCCTATTCAAAAGGAAAACGGGAGGGAGCAAGGCAGACCGATTTTCCTGAATCCATGGCCTCCCTATTGTCTTCTATTCAACTAAGCGACGATCTGAATTTCGTCCAAAATCTATACTTCACCGGAGAACGTATTCTACCTTCGGCTTACAATGAATTACCAATTGATGACTATTTAAGATTGGATTTGGGAATGATTTGGCATGCTGGACAAGAGTGGCAATTCGGGTTTTTCGGACAAGACCTTTTGGATCCTGATCATCCCGAAGGTATGTACACAGACCTTGATGTGGAACCGACGAGAATAAAGAGAAGATTCCTTCTAACCGTGAGCAAAAACTTTTAGTTCAATGGAAACACGGTTACTAGTACNAATCAATTTTTTAGGTTTTGCCTGTCGGCCCATTCTCTTGTTGATTTGCCTGTTCTTTTTATCCGCAAATTCCGGAAAACACCTATTGGCCAGTACNCATGGAGAAACTGCCCAGGTTACGAATTTAAAAGCTACTTTCTTTGTTAACACTTTAAAATATGTGCGGTGGGATAATCGGGATCTGCCCAGTGCNGAGATCCCCATNCGTTTGTTGATTGTTGGCGATGACCACACNAATTTTAAGAGCCGTTTAGAGTATTTATTGAATGTTTCAGATNTAGAAATTTCGGGTCGTTCAATCAAAGTAGAGTCGCTACCTAAATGGCCTANGAAAGATGCAGAGGTNATCAGCTCTGGAGCATTCATGGCTATACTCTTGGACTCGGAATCTAAAAAGTGGCAGCCTGGAATGTATCCAGATANCCCNGGGGTTTTGGTCGTTGGTGAAGGCGAGTCATACTTGCGTGGAGGACTGGCTCTTTGTTTGATTCAAGATAACAATCGTGTGAAAATGCGGGTAAATCTAGCCAGAGCAAAGTCAAGAAATCTAGAAATTAGTTCAAGTTTGTTAGTTTTGAATCGAGTAGAAGTAACAAATAAATGACAGAGCACGGGGTAGAATCTTGTCTTACAAAGAACTTATTCACAAATCACGCTTTTTTATCGAACGTTTTTGGCATATCTTCTATCTAAAGATTCAAGGAAGGTTGTGAAGGGTGGATGAATTCTTTGCCAATCCTACAAGGTTAACCCAAAAAAAGGATCAGGATGAACATTACATACAGAGAAGCAAAAAGAATTCTTGCTAAGCAGGAAGAAGCCCGTGAAGTCATTAATAGTTATCGTGGGATGGAAACCCTCGGTAAGCGTTTACAGTTAAAAAATAACAAGGAACTCATTCTTAAGCTTTTTGAGATCGAACAAGATCCTTCTATCATCGAAATCTTTACTCATCTTAAGGCACTCTACGAAGAACAATGGGGGGATGCAGAGGCCACCGCCCCTCCTGAGTGTCCAGGTGAAATAGAAGCTGAAGAGGAAACTGAATCCCAATCAAAGTCCAAATCAAAAGCTTCCAAGGAAGTCCCTGCCGGAGATAAGGTCGAGGCATAAACTTAAAATAGTCCGGCCATATTCCTCATTTACATGAGCGATGCCCTTACCTGGACGAAAATTTCTGCAGGTTTTGCTTGCATTAACACTTTCCCACCTGAAGGTTAGTAGATAATTTTGTGAATCTAACTGGTCGATATCAAACAAAACAATGTCTCTCGGGGAGTATATTGCTTTCTCATCCGAGTTTGCGGGATCCACAATTCGCCAAGACCATTGTCTTTCTATCTGCACACTCGGACGATGGGGGCACGGTGGGTGTTATTTTGAACAGACCACTCAATCAAACCTTGGATCAATTGGACAGCCAATTTCAGGCAGGTTCTTTCGGGAAGGTTCCTGTATTTGAAGGCGGTCCGGTTGAAAAAGATAAATTAATCGTTGCGGCTTGGGAATGGCTTGATTCGCCATCTTCTTTTAAGCTATATTTTGGTATCGATCTGGATAAAGCAGAATCTCTTAAAGCGGAAAATGAAGAAATTAAAATTGCCTGTTTTCTAGGACATTCGGGCTGGTCACCTGGGCAATTGGAGAGTGAATTAGAGCAAGATTCATGGATTGTCTCTTCTTTAGATCAAGATGTGTTTTCTGAGATGGATAAGAAATGTGGCACTTGGAAACGATTAATTGGAGACATGGGGGATGATCTTAAGCTGCTCGCTGATGCTCCTGATGACCCACAGGTAAACTGATTTGGAAGCGTATTTTTTTTCCACTT
>NHCX01000088.1 GCA_002168015.1 Verrucomicrobia bacterium TMED44 | reverse complement strand
GGCGTTCGTAACCACGGAAGGGGATCCTCCTTTGGTTGCTGAGTTTCCATTTCCGGAAACATCTTCCCAAGTCGAAGCAGCAGTAGATAATTTACTGGAATCCAACCATAATTTGAGTCCACTAAGTTCAGACGGTTTCCAAATAAAAGTAGCATCTCCATGATGGTGATTGCCGGATGAATCCTGCAGGTTGCCATCCAATTTCCACCAACCCTTGAGATCGGAATTTCGTACTGGGTTGTCCCGTACCGTACTGGTGACGGTGGTAAAACTACGCGTGGTTGAGGCCCAGGCATTTCCCTTCCAATTGGATGCGAAAGCACGAAAGTAATAAGTGTTTCCACCCGTTAGTCCAGTAAGTGATTTTCTCAGGGTACCTACTTGTGCATTAGCAATGGTAAAGTTGGAATCCCAGGAAGTGGGGCTGGTTCCTCCGTCATTGTCTCCCCAATAGAATACTAAGTTGGTGGCTGCATTACCATTGTCAGAAAGGGAAGCTTCCAAGTCTGCCGTGGTGCTGGTCAAATTCGCAGTGGTTAGGGGCCCTAGGACGGGTACGGTTACATTGGTTGGGGTGGTGAAGGATTGAACCGAGCTCCAAGTTACCTGAGAAGCAGGTATGGAGGATTTGTATGCATGATTGCTGGCAAGGTTACCTGTAAGGCCCCATTTATGAGCGAGGTAACCCTCCACCTTTGCGATATCCCCATCGGAAAGGGCAGAATTATAAATGATGAGCTCCCCTAGTTTTCCAATCCACTGACGAGATGTGATGGTGCGGTCGTAGCCAAATTGATCGGCATCCACATTACCCGTAGTTTTAACGGATAAAATCGAAAGGCTGGTAGGTTGATTGGTGTTACTTCCATTGACACTGGCACCATTCAATCGGGTGCTAGCATTTTGAACATGGGTATTCGAATATCCTCCAAACAGCTTACCATTGTTGTTGTTATGCCAGTGAGGGTGCTTGGTGGAATCGCTCAATACATACCTAAATCCAGAAGTGCTGTAAGCCTGATCGATTGAAAGTACCCAAAATACCGTACGAATATCATTGATCATGTTAAATTTATGCCGCTGCCCGTTACCGGTGTAATGCATCACGGATAATCCATTTTGGGCATTGGTGACGACGGAGGGAGATCCGCCGGTAATTCCATGATTACCATTTCCGGAATGGTCTGCCCAATTTGGATCGGTGGTTGAAAGTTCACTCGCATCCAACCAGAGTTTTAAGTTCGATCCCGAAACCCCCTTGGGGTTCAGCTTGCCCAAGCTGCGGATTCGATAGTGATAGGTCTCTCCTGCAGTAAGTCCCGAAATCGTGGTTCCGTAGAATCCCTCTTTGCCACTACCCAAATTCGCTGCATTCGCTTCCACACTTACCCCGGATTGCAGGGATGTATTCCAAGTCAAGGCTTGATTTGTCTTGTAGGGATGCGAGTTTGGTAAACTTGCGGCAAGCCCCCATTTNTGAGCNAGNTAACCTTCTGCCTTGGCTCTGGTGTTTGCATTTGTCCCATCGAGGATGAAGAATTCAGCGATACTGCCCTTAAGGAAGTCTGNGATATCTTTATGGGCACCAATTCGAATACCACTTGATAAATTGGATGTACCAGGGTTTAAACCATTCACACTNGTTCCATTTAACGACAAGGAACTACTTGATGAGTTAAATACTGCTGTCATTNCAAAGTATCCGGACGGGGTATTCAAATTGGAGTTACCCCAACTTGTTGCCCACATTTGAACCTTCCCACCGTTNTCTAAAGNAATAATNCTACGGCCGTTTGCGGACAAACCATCGAAAAGAAAATCTCTACCNGTTGAATTGTTGAGGGTTTTGGCGACCAGAGCGAAGGTGTAGGACTGAGTTATGCTAAGACCAGAGGAGTCAANAAAATCGCTTGTTCCATCAAAATCAATGACGGACTTTCCGTTCGTACCCGAGGAATTATAAGTTGGTTGCCTGGATGCGGTGGATTGCGTTGCGTGNTTTCCATTTCCACTCTTATCATTCCATTGGCTCACCGCATTGGAAGAATGGGTAATCGTTGTATTATCATCCGCGTCCAACCAGAGTAAAAGATCAGAANCGNTGGGAAGATAATTTTGATANNTGTANGTGGTTGAGCTATTTAANACTCCTAGATNACTAAATTGCGTGCCGACCCGAGTCGCATTGGTTCCCCAAATAAGATCGACGNTGTTTTCTTCCCCTCCGGAGTGGGTGATTTCACCCATCACAACCGCGTGATCGGTGGACGGAGAAAGGGTAGGGAAGGATAAGGCAGGTCCCGAGGGATTACTNTCGTACGGTATGGTGGTCACTGCTCTTTTTCCNNCNGAATTGCGGGCGATTACCGTGATCGAGCCCACACCTCCTACGGTGGGAGTACCCGAGATTTCTCCAGNGGCGGAATTAATACTTAAGCCTGGGGTGAGGTTGACTGCTTCGTAGTAGGCATTGGAAAAGGCGGCCGAAATCGTTGCTGATAATGCGGTGCCTTTGGTTCCACTGATCTTAGCGGGCAGGGTGGCAAATTCACCGATATTTCCAATATCTCCCTTTCCGAAATTATAAAGGGCTGATACCTGTGAGGATGTGAGCCCGTTGCTGTAAAANCGGACCTCATCTAGCTTAATTCCNCTGTGCCGTGAAGCGGAAATCGNTCCCGCGGTGGCATTGANATCAGTTGCTCCGAGCAACAGCGTGCTGGTGGTTGAAGNAACCGAACCCGAAGCAGATGTAGAGGACACCTCCGTTCCATCCAGATAAATCTTACGGGTACCCCCGTCATAAGTGGAGACGATATGGTGCCATTGATTATCGGTGGATAGGGCAGTGGAATGAGTCGCCTTCTCTTTTGCTCCGATGCCATAGAAATTAGTCGATAAGGTATCGGTTTTCTCATCCCTGCCCANNGACCATCCTCCTTGCAGATTAAATTTATGACTGGATGGGAGCGTGGAAGTCATGCCCCATTTGAGGGCAAGGTAACTTTCAACGGTTTGGCGNTCAGAGTCACTGAGTGCATTTCGAAATATGAAAAGTTCCCCGTATCTTTGGTCTTTACCAAAAGTAACCGAGTTTGAGCTCGCGGCTACCAAGGAGGANGGGGCAGATGTTGTAGAAGCTGCCTGGGTACCGTTTGCATGTGCTTTGATTGATCCTGCACTACCNGTNTAGGTGAAACTTAAGATTTTCGAACCCCGAGAAGACCGGGCATCNGTTTTACTGCCTCCATTGAGGCGGTCCCCCCAACCACTTCCATACCTGAATCCAGTTCCTTGATTGGCCCCGGTATTCATCTTTTGGATGACAAAACCATTNCCCTTTTGTAAAAAATATTCCCAGCTGCTNGTATCGAGCCATTCGAAAATAAAAATCACGGTCATGGAGTCCCATGCCTCGAAAGCACTTTGACTATTGGCAATGGTGAAGTCACCGACATCGGTATTCACCGAGGGGAATGAAGAATTAATGGTGTTAAGGTTATACTTGGGTGATCCCGAACTGGTAGCATGATGCCCATTCCCGCTTTTATCCGCCCAGTACTTTACGTTGCTGCCCCCTGTTGGGGTTCCGATTGCACCTGCTGATGTGCCTTTGTCCATAGTGGAAAGATCCTGAGCATCGAGCCATAATTTCATCGATGNTACGGTTGTGGGGCTGGGCACNTCTCCTCCTTTGGAAATAATCGGAAGGAANGGTTTTTCTGGCCAACCCTTAACCCAAGCNGAAACGGAGAAGGAAGCATTACCATCGAATTTATCTTCGTTTCCACCCGTGGAAATCTCCACATGTCCGTTGGCTAAATCGATCGATTTACCATCCCCAAACGGCGTGTCGGCAATAAAGGAAGGGATACCAATTCCAAGAGGAGGGGCAGTTCTGTAAGGGTGAGAACCTGGCAGGTTACTGCTCAGTCCCCATTTGTTTCCGAGGTAGCCCTCGACTTTTTGGCGGTCGTAATCAGTGAGCTTGGAACCAAATGCGAGCACCTCGGCAAAATTCCCAATCCATTCTCTAGAAAGCCATCTGTCGTCGCCAACCGCATATCCAGTAGCAGCAACAGCTGAATCTTTAGAGAAGGAAAATAGAAATGGGGAAGACATGGTGGGCAGAACCAAAGAACTACCACCTACACTTATGCCATTTAGATATTTGTTGTTCGCCCAACCTCCCCACATGGTATTCCCTGTGCTTGAATTCATGACCGCTCCTTCTTGGCCACCGGCATTGAGGGTGCCTCCAAAAAGTCCATTATGGTTGGTAAATGAAGAACCTCCTGTCCATCTTGCTACAATGTAGACATCCTGCCAATTTGCGTTTGCTGGGGTGTTGCTTTTCATTCTTTTTCCATCTGCCCAAGTCAGCACATTCTTACCGTTAATTGACGAAGAGTTAGTGGTTGGTTCTTGTCCGGAGCTAGCAGTTGCGTGGTAGTTATTCCCGCTCTTATCGTTCCACTGACTGACGGCGTTCGATGTATGGGTGATCGATGCGGTGTCTGTTGCATCCAGCCATAGTTTGAGGGTGGGAAGAGCACTGGGGGAAAATGTTTTCCTCAAAATACCATGGTATTCATTTGCCGATGAGTCCTTCGCCGCCTGGTTGTAGCGTTTTACATCCGTCGCAATCGAGATTGCCCATTTATCCGAAAGATAGGACTCGACCTTGGCAATTTCATGATCAGAAAGAGCTGAATTATAAACAATCAGCTCACCCAATTTCCCGACCCATTGACGCCCATCATAGGTGCGATCCTGTCCGAATCGGTCAGCCGAGACATTTCCGATCGTTCTAAGGCTTATGATCGAAAGGTTATTTGGGTAGTTCGTATCACCTGAAAGAACCGAGCCATTCATACGGGTATATCCACTCTTAATATTATTCTCTGCAGAACTCCCCCAGAATTTTCCGTTGGCATTGTTATGAAAATGACTAACTGAAGCACCACAAAGTAAGAATCGATAGCCTGAACCGTTAACACTGGAGGCTTGTGAGACTACCCAGAAAACGGTTCTTATATCAGTAATTGCGGTAAAATCATGATACTGGCCGTTGCCTGTGTAATTCATAACCGAGAGTCCATTCTGATCATTTTCTACAACTACCGCAGCTCCCGTTTTACTGGCAGAGTTTCCATTTCCACTTTTGTCAGTCCAAGTCGATCCAGCACTTGAGAGTTCGCTCGCATCCAACCATAGCTGGAGCCCAGAAAACTCGGAGGGGGAAGCCACGACTGAAACATTATCATCATCGAATGACCATCGCCCCTGCAAATCTGCGATTCCTACCGGAGCGGATGGATTCATTACACCAAGGGAACGGGATACCACCGTGCCCCCTGCATTTTCCGCAACTGATCGGAAATAATAAATCTTTTCCTGATTGGGTATGGTGATGGTGGTCGAAAAAGCACCAACAGATTGATTCGTTGAGATGATCACAGTGTTATCCCAAGTAGATAAAGCGGAGGCATTGGATCCCCGGTCTTCATCTCCCCAAACGATCTTGACTGTGGGGTATTGACCCCCAGTTCGAATGAGGTTGCCGGTAAAAACGGCTGTCTCTCGGTCAGGTTGTGAAGCACTCATTGCTCCAAGACCGGCAGGGACTACCGTTTGGCTCATTGTTGCTTTGCAAAGGGTAAAAAATAAAAAAAGAATGAATATATGGTGAATTTTCATTAAATAATAATATAAATATAATATTTATTTTTATATTAAGAGGTTGGGAGCTAGAAATTTAATATAAAGGTAAGTATCTATAATAAAAAATATATGTAAATAGTTGTAACTCTTACCTTTAGCGCAAAAATACTAAAAATTACGTAAAAAAGAAGACTAATTTTAAAAGGTATAAAATTATCAGAAAAATTACGTAAAAAACGAATTTATTATAAATAAAATAATGTAAATTCTTGCTAAATTTCGAAAAATAATGAATAATTGAAATTTCTTCATTTCGATCTTTAAAAGCTAAAATTTAGATATAGGTTTAAGGAACCTATTAATGAAATAACCCATAACTTCTTATGAGAGAAAAAACTTTTTCACTGTCTGATTCTGTAGCTAACAGCCTGCCCGCAGAAAGAGCCGCGTTTATTAGGCGTACCTACTCGCACCTTGCTGTAGCAATACTAGCTTTCACAGCTCTAGAGTACTACCTCGTTAACGCTCCGTTTGCGGCTAAGTTAGCCTCTAGTATGACTGGAGGGATGAGTTGGTTGATCGTTCTCGGTCTTTTTATGGGAGTGAGTTACATTGCTAACAAATTGGCGATCTCGGGTGGTTCTGAGCAGATGCAGTATCTGGGGCTTGGATTATTTATCATTGCGGAAGCCATTGTGTTCTTACCGCTGCTTTTTATTGCAACGCACTTTGGGGGTGAAGGGCTTATACCAACAGCCGGTTTGATGACCTTACTTTTAGTTGGTGGCATCACCGCAACTGTTTTTATCACTAAAAAGGACTTTTCTTTTATGGGCGGAGTGCTTTCCATAGGTGGTTTTGTTGCCTTAGGTTTTATAGTTTGCAGCATGATTTTCGGATTTTCACTTGGTCTTATTTTTTCCGCGGTTATGATTTTCTTTGCTGGTGGATCCGTTCTCTATTCAACTTCGAATATTCTTCACCAGTACCGTACGGATCAGCATGTGGCAGCTTCTTTATNGCTTTTCGCTTCCGTTGCCCTTCTTTTCTTCTACATTCTACAGTTNCTTATGAGTTTTGCAGGTGGTGGGGACGATTGATCTAAAGTTTTCTATCCCAACTAACAGGTTCTTTTTGTACGAACTTTTCCTGAAGTCTATCCAAGGCGGACTTCAATGTTTGGTTCCCCCANGNGGGATGGTAAAGTCTTGGATTAAGATCCAATAGGGGACAGAGTACGAAGTCGCGTTCCAAAATCCGAGGGTGCGGTAAAACCAAATCCTTTGTTTCAATAGACAGATCGCCATATAAAAGAATATCGATATCTATACTCCTNGGTCCATTTTTATGAATTACTTTTTTACCAAGTTTTCTTTCGGTTTCTTGGAACTTGTGAATGAGTATATCCGGAGGCAACTTGGTAGAAAGGCGGGCTGCAGCATTGATAAAGGGAGGTTGATCCAAGACTCCCCAAGGTGCTGAATGATATAGCTTAGAAACAGAGACAATCTGGCAGAATTCCTCAATTAAATTTAAGGCTTTTTCAAAGGTACTTTGGGGGTCGCCCAAGTTTGCCCCAAGCCCTACATAGACCTCAGCACTCAACTTCAACCNGAATTTGACGGAGNCCCAATTTCTTTACATACCTAGGTTTATCGACGCATACCCGGACATGTTGGGCACAAAATTGGGCCTTTACATCTGCCGCGAGCAATGATGCGAAACATTCCAAAGTCTTACCGTCATAGGATTGAGAAAATTTGCGGGCATNTTCGATGATATCTCGATAATCAATACCGTTTTCGACTTCATCTGATTNGGCAATACCAGAGAAGTCATGTTCGATTTCCAAAGATAATAGCAAGTCCTGGGGGGCGTAAAGTTCCTCTTCCAGAAGACCAATTCGAACCATTACTTCAATACCTTTAAGTAAAATTTTACCCATAGTTTTTTAGAATAGCGAACCAAGATGTTTCATGCGAGTTCCTTCGCAACTTGAATTGCCTGTACGGTCTCTTTGACATCATGTACCCGAATTATTTCAGCCCCTTTTCTGACTGCATGTATTGCAGAGGCGATAGAACCCCCAATGCGCTCGAGGGGGTCTTTGGCTGTACAAAGGTGATCTATCCATGATTTTCTCGATGTACCCAAAAGAATACCCCAGGCATCGTCTTCAAAACGGTCGAGGTTACGCATAATATCGATATTATGTTCTAGAGTTTTACCAAAGCCAATTCCTGGATCAATCCAAACCCGTGGTAGTTCAAGACTAAGAAGGAAATCCTTTTGTTTTTCAAAAAANCCNCTGATCTCTTCGGTGGGATTCATGTAAGATGGTTTATTTTGCATTGAATCTGGATTGCCTTGGGTATGCATGATTACAAATCCAGCGTCGTATTGTTTGGCTTTTTCTAGGAGTATTTTATTACCTCCAGAAACATCATTGATCAGATGTGCACCGTTCTGTAATGCCAACTCGGCCACCTTAGGTTTTGTTGTGTCGATGGAAATAATAAATTGATCTACAGGTAATTTTTCCAAGACTGGCAATACGCGGTCAATCTCTTCCTGCTCAGAGACAGATTTACTTCCTGGGCGTGTGCTTTCCCCCCCAANATCAATGATTTGAGCACCTTGTTGAACCATTTTAAGGGCATGATTAACAGCAAATTCAAGGTTACTGAATTGACCTCCATCACTGAATGAATCCGGGGTAAGGTTAAGAATACCCATACATGCAGGATAATCTAGTTCTAGAAGTTGCCCGTTAAAATGATAGTTAGGCACTGGCTGATTGAAGTATTTCTTCGTAGTGAGATCTTACCTGCATAAAGACTTCGTTACTNTTTGGTGACCAACCAAGTTCAGGCAGGGAGTGGAGCGGTGCCACNCCTCTTCCGGTTCCACATAATAGAATTTCTGTAAAGGAGGGGATATCCTGATCNAAAGGAATGCCTCGGAGAATTTCAAAACTATCGTCTAAATAGGGAAGAATTTTTTGTAAGACGATACCTTGGAGTACCGATTTATTAGGGATCAATAGTTGATTATCTTTCACGAAAATAAGATTGGCGGTGGCAGTTTCACGGATATCATTGTCCTTGGGATCAATAATTACCCAATCTTCTTTTTCGAGATCAAGCTCATGTAAAGTTCCATAGAGCTCTTTTTCACAAGTTGATTTAATGGTTGGTTCGGGCCGACGGTAATGGAGAAGCCAACCCTCGACTGGTTTGCCATCAGCTACTGCTGGTCGTGATGATANCCCCAGCAGGTTATGGAAAAGGCAAATGCGGAGAAGTCCATCNTCGGGCTTCATGTCGGAGAGAAACCCTGACAATTTTTTTTGAATTTCAGCCGCTTGTGGAATCCAAGGCAGACCGACTTTTTCAGCTGAATCTAAAAGTCTGCTCAGGTAGTCCTCGTAAAAAGGAATGCTTTGATCAGCAACAATCCTTAGCGTGGTAAATACTCCGGGTAAGCCCCACGGTTCAGGATGATCGCAGGGCGTGCCATCTTTGTTCCATGCTTTCATGAAGAATATTAGATATGATCTTGGTTCCTTGNTTTGATAGAAAGGATTCAGGATGATACTGCAAGCCAAAGAGTTTCCGATCGAGATCTTCAAAAGACAATGGAATATTTCGAATGGGGTCATGAGCGGTCACTTTTAATCCTTCGGGGAGGTTGCAGATACTATCGGGGTTAATCTGTAAAGAATGATACCTTCCAACTTTGATNGGTTCTTCAAGATTGCGGTAAGTTGCAGAATTTTTATCTGCAAATATTTCACTTTCTACCCCATGTAAAACCTGCTTTTGACGGATGATTTCGCANCCTTCCTGTTCCATGATCAATTGAAAGCCCAAGCATACCCCAAGTATTGGGATCTTACCTTTCGCTTTTTGGTAGATTGCCTTTGATTCGGGGTAATCATCAGGTTTTCCTGGCCCAGGAGATAGAACCAAGATATTACTTTCCTGGATTTCAGATGGGGAAATTGACAGCCGGTCAATGACTTTTACTTCGTCAAATGNGGACAATAAATGTTCAAGGTTGCGAGTAAAGGAATCTCGATGGTCGACGACAGTGATCATGTGAGCAAATCAAGCAAGGCTTGAGCCTTGGTTTTATTTTCCTGATATTCGTATTCGGGTGTTGAATTCACCACGATACCTCCTCCAGCCTGAGTGTAGCAATGATCACCAAGGATGAGCATTGCCCGAATAATCAGGTTTAAGCGAATGTCTCCGTTGTCCGAGATGGATCCAAAACTTCCTGTGTAAGGTCCNCGAAAACAGGGCTCGAGTTGATCAATCCATTCCATAGTTCTCATTTTCGGACAGCCAGTAATACTTCCACCCGGAAGCATAGCCTGAATAATCCTAGGTAAGGTTGTATCTTGCTTAAGTCTTCCAGAAATCGTTGATACTAAGTGGTGTAAGTGAGAATAGCTCTCCACTTCCCTGAAATTTTGAATTTGTACGCTGGCGGGAAGGCAAATCGTAGAAAGATCATTCCTCTCGAGATCCACTAGCATNTTATGCTCGGCCACCTCTTTTGGATCCTGCAAGAAACTTTCGATGACTGAGCTGTCTAGGCGACTGTCATTTCTTTGATAGGTCCCTCCAATTGGCCGGGTACTAANCATGTCAGATTTCTTGGTAATTACCGTTTCAGGTGAACAACTGACTAGGGAAAATTTCGGGGTTTGTAAAAGAAAAGCTTCGGGAGCGGGATTGCTTGCGTGTAATTTTACAAATGTGGCTAATGGATCCAAGAAAGATTTGGCCTCAAATCGNTGGGAAATTTTTATTTGGTAGGTTTCACCATCTAAAATTGCTTCCCTTGCACGATTAAAGGTAGCCCGATATTCCTCAAAACTTAAGTTGCAGGTGGGCGTACAGGGNGAAGATTGCCGAGACTTTTCAGAAGAAGGAAGGGAGAGAAGATTCTCGATTTCTTTTTCCCGATCGTCATCTGTGGATTCTATTATTGTAAATCCTGATTCAAACCGAATCAGGGTTTGGGGCCGGCCAAACCAAGCGGCAGGAACTTCTAAATCACGGGTTGCATGTAATTGGACCCCAAAATGTGCNCCTAATAATTCATAACCAAAAAACCCNACCCAACCGGAGAAAGATAAANTGTTTTTCAAAGGACTGTCCGAGAATTTTTCCCATATGGAATACTTATCATTACATTCGTAGGTGAATGAATCCGTAAAGTCTAGGTAAGCAATCAAATTTTCAGNGGAGGAATNAATCGTCTGAATTGCCAAGTGATCAACATATAAATTAGCCAATCGAGATGTGGATATCTCTTGTAAAAGTTTGATCATGGAAGAAGATCCAAGAGCATAGAGAAGTGGCTAATATGATCATCTTCTCCGGAATCTGAGTCATAAAGTAGGGGATTCCAACCGGCAAGTTTTGCCCCTATGTAGTCCCGGGAATAACTGTCTCCAATATGCATAATCTCCCTGGGTGGAATGAGCATCTTTGNTTCCACCGCTTTAAATATTTGAGAATCGGGTTTTTCAAAACCAAGTTCAGAAGATATGAAAAGATGTTCAAAAAGATGATCGACCTGCAAATCTTTGAGCACAGTTCGTAAGCGGGAATCGTTATTGGAAAGAATGGCAAGTCGGTATCCTCTTTCACAAAGAGTGGAAAGAGTTGTTTCTGCTCCTTTAGCAAGTCTCCAAGGATCTCCCCTGGCAAATAAATCCCAAAGTTCTTCAAAGAGGGAATCTATCGACCTACCANCCATAAAAGGTTGAAAGGTGAGCGCCACCACTTTTTTCCAGAATTCTTTTTCATTTCCCTGCAGGGTATCGGTTGCATTTTGTGCTTCAGCAAAGGCATGACCAAATCGTGAGTCGAGATCTTGATCCGTAACTTTAATTCCTTTTGCCCGTGCAGTCTGTGCATAAATAGCACCCACTGAGGGCCACGGAGTTAAAAGGGTGCCTGCCGCATCAACTGTAAGCAAAGATATATTTCGCATAAATAAATTAAGACCGAAATTTTAAAAATTGGTGAAGGCAGAAAAATGTGCCATGTAAGGTATCAGTTTATGAAAGACCACAAATGATGCGAGTTTTAACCAGTGGAATGGGTTTTGTAACCTTACTTATTACAGTTCTGTTGCTGACCTTATGGAATCCTGCAATTGGAGCCAAAGGAAATATCTTACACCCCGAATATTTTTCTGAAGTTTTGATTGTGTTCATCTTTCTTATTCAAGGAATGAGGATAAACATCTCAAGCCTGTCAGCGATTTTACGCAAACCGGTTGGGAGCCTTGCCCTGCAGGCAGGGATTATTATGCTACCGATTCTTTGGCTGAATTTAGCCTGGGTTACTGGGGTGTTATCTGAGGATCTGTATGGAGCCCTTTTTTTTACCGCTATTTTACCGACGACGATATCCAGTTGCGTGGTCTATTCGATGAATGCAAAGGGAAATGCCGACTATGCATTGGGTCATGCCACATTATCCAATCTCATCGCCCCGTTCGTGATTGCTATGCTATGGACTGGTTCATTTCAAACGGAAGCCACCNTTTTCTTGTTGCTAGGTAAGATAATGGGTTTGGTTGCNTTTCCATGTTTTTTGGGCTGGTTGGGTNCACGACTATTTTCATTCATCCGTTCGCTCTCCCGGTCAGATTGGCTTTCAGGAGTTCCTATGTTGGCAATTGCCTTTCTGTTGTACCTAAGCCTTTGCGATGGCATTGCTCTCATCGGCAAGAACNTGTTTTTTAAAAATGTGTGGATTATACTCCCAAGCTGCCTGGTTTTTGTTTTTATTATTCATCTATCAGGCTGGCTATTTTCCGGCAGATGGTCGAAAAAACGGGATATTCGAGTGGCTCAATTTTATTGTCTGTCTCAAAAGTCGCTTGCCTCGGGTATTCCAATTGCTTCGATTTTATTTACAGATNCAAGTGAAAAGCTTCTTCAGCATATAATGCCATTGTTTTGCGTTCATTTTCTCCAATTAATTCTCGGTGCAGTTTTTTTNAAGCCTCTAAGAAATTGGGTGGAAGGAGNAGAGATTTAAAAATGAAGTATTTGGGGTTGATACCTTTACCGTTTTAGAGGATGAAAAGAGAGTGATTTGTAAGAATTTCAAAGATAAGGAGAAAATGCGTAAAGCGGGCTGTTCGGCTGCCACTATTCTGGATCGACTGTGCGCTCTTGTACGACCTGGGATGAGCACTTTGGATATCGATGAAGAGGGTGGGGCTATGATGCGGGACTTTGGTGTAAAGAGTGCATGTAAAGGCTATCGCTCAGGCAATCGGGTGTTTCCCTCGTTCACCTGTTTGTCGGTCAATGATGAAGTGGTTCACGGGATTGGACTTTCGGAACGGATACTTAAAGAAGGAGATGTGCTTTCAGTGGATGTCTGTATTCGAGAAAACGGGGTGATTGGTGATAATTGCCGGACCATCCCGGTGGGTTTAGTCAGCCCGGAAGTGGAGCGTCTGCTCAGAGTGACAGAGGAATCTCTCTATGTGGGGCTCAGTCAGGCTTTGCATAAAAAACGGGTGGGGGATGTCTCCCATGCGGTACAAAAACATATAGAAGATGAAGGATTTGCGGTGATTACGAATTTTGTAGGACATGGCGTGGGCAGGACATTGCATGAAGATCCTCAAATCCCTAATTTCGGTAAGGCGGGCACTGGTCCACAATTTCGAAAAGGAATGGCCATTTGTATCGAGCCTATGGTAAATATGAAAAGTCCCCAAATCCGCATGGCAAAGGATGGCTGGACTGCTCTTGCTGTGGATGGGATGCCCTCAGCTCATTTTGAGCACACACTTTTGGTCGATGAAGGCCGTCCGGAGATATTGACCATTCCGGAGGGAGCCGGAAGTGCTGAAGAGTATTTCGAAACAAAATTATCCGGCGTGGCTGTATAGCCTTTAAATTNATGCTAAAGAAAATAACTGAGAGCGTATTTTGTTTTGATATTGAGTGGATTCCCGATCCTAAGTCAGCAGAAATTCTTCACCATGCCCCTCCTGTAATAAGCCCGTCGGTGGAAGCCGGGGAATCTTTTGAAACCTTATGGTCAGATGCGCGAAAGCCGGGCGATCCAGAAGATTTTCAGCCTTATTTAAAAACAATATTATGTCGAATAGTTTCAATCTCCGGCCTTTTACGGGATTGCCCAAGGGGAGGAGATCCAGTTTTGAAACTGGTCTCATTACCCACGGATCCACAAAGTTCAGAAAAATCAGCCGAGAAGGTCCTGCTTACCAGTTTTTTAAAATCCGTTGGTCGAAGAAAACCACAACTTGTTGGCTATAATTCTTCGCAAGCAGATGTTCCCATCATTATACAACGGTCGATCGTCAATGGATTACCCGGGTTTGGCTTTTCGGACCGCCCGGGCAAGCCTTGGGAGGGCGTGGATTATTTTGATGCAAGGAATTCTGATTACAACATAGACCTTGCGGATGGTCTCGGCCAATTTCGCGACCGACCNTCTCTTCACCAAGCGGCCAGCTTAAGTGGAATTCCAGGGAAGATTGATGTAAGCGGAGATTCAGTCGCCCAAATGTGGATGGATGGACAACTTCCCGAAATTTTAGCTTACAATGAATTTGATGCCTTTACCACCCACCTGCTTTGGGCCCGAATGGCTCATTTTTCCGGATTACTNAGCAGCAGTCATTACGATCGAGAGCAGCAGTTGGTCAGGGAATTACTTGAAACAGAAATAGCAAACGGTAAGGAGCATCTTGTTCGATTTGTTAATGAATGGGATCGATTACTTGCNATAACTGGACAAGACTAATAGATGGCGCCGCTATCTTTTGCATTGTCCTAAGCTCTCTAACATGGTGCAAACATAATTTGTCTCCAAAAGACTACACAACATACTACTAACTCAATGACCAAGGAAAAAAAAGCCCAAGACGCTCTTAGTCGCCTCAATGAAACGCGCGATCGCCTGATGCAGGAAATTCGCAAAGGCATCATTGGCCAAGACGAGGTAATTGAACAACTTCTCATCACTTTGCTTGCTCGTGGACACTGCTTGCTGACTGGTATACCCGGTTTAGGCAAAACTCTGCTCGTCAAGACTCTTGCCAAATGCCTTAGCTTGGGATTCAAGAGAATTCAATTTACGCCAGATCTTATGCCTGCAGATGTGGTCGGGTCTGAAGTTGTGGATGAAGATCCTGCAACGGGTAAGAAATCCTTTCGTTTTGCGCCCGGCCCCATCTTTTCGAATGTTGTGCTTGCGGACGAAATCAACCGGACCCCCCCCAAGACTCAAGCTTCGCTTTTGGAGGCAATGGAAGAGAGACAAGTGACCGTGTCGGGAGAGACAAGACCCCTGGATGTTCCCTTTTTTGTGTTGGCCACTCAGAATCCGATCGAATTGGAAGGGACTTATCCATTGCCTGAGGCCCAACTGGATCGTTTCCTTCTCAATCCTATCATTGATTATCTCTCCGTTGATGATGAAATCAAAATGGTAGGTGAAACAACAGGGGTTACGGGGGATGAAGCCCAAGCGGTTCTCGCTGGGGATGATATCTTGCAGCTTCAGGACTTAACCCGTCAAATTCCTGCCTCAGAAACAGTGGTTTCTTACGCAGTCAGGCTTGCCTCTGCTTCTCGTCCAAAATCTGAATTTTGTGACGAATGGACAACCAAGCGAGTTAAGTGGGGTGCGGGCTCGAGAGCGTCGCAAGCCCTGATTTTAGCTTCAAAGGCAAAAGCCATGCTGGATGGTCGCCCAAATGCTTCCCGCGAAGATGTCAAGGCGATGGCAAAAAGTGGACTTCGTCATCGAATTCTCCCCAGTTTCTTTGCCGAATCAGAGGGTTTAAGCTCTGACGATATTATTGATCATCTATTGGAAACTGTAGAGTCCTAACCATTTTCAAGTGGTTGCAACTGCAGATACTGATTTATTACACCCGGCTCATCTAAGCCGGATACAAGACTTTGGCCTCTTGGCCAAAGTAGTCGTCGATGGCGGAATGCCTGGGATTCATCGAAGCCTTAGGCAGGGAAGAGGCAATGAGTTTTTCCAGTATCGCCCCTATGATCCGGGTGAAGATATGAAAGTCGTGGATTGGAAAGTCTATGCGAAAAGAGAAGAACTCGTGGCCAAGACCTTTCAGGAGGATACGAATTTTAATTTATTCCTTGTCTTGGATACCAGTGCATCAATGGGGTATGAGGGAGATGGAGCTTCCTGTACAAAATTAAAATACGCCTCGATGCTGGCTGCATGTTTTGCCTACATTGCCTTCCGGCAAGGAGATAGGATTGGTCTCTTTGCATACTCCGATGATGTGCAGCAATGGATCCGGCCGGGAAGTGGTCAGGCCCATTTTGGAAGAATTGTTAACGGTCTATCCCGACTAACTGCCAAAGGTATAAATAAGCATGAGTCTGCCTGGGACCAGATGGTAGGAAATATGCCTGGACGGTCTATGGTGGTTTTTCTTTCCGATTTTTTAGAGGCAGAGGATCTTCTTCCAGAAAGGCTCCGGTTTGCTCTTTCATCCCGGTATGAGGCACTTTGTTTACAGGTTTTGGATCGTGAGGAAGAAGAACTTCCATCCGGAGATGCCTTGCGATTTGTGGAAATGGAGGGAAATCAGGAAGTCTCGACCTCCCCGGGTGTCATTCAATCGAAATATTCCAACAGTATGAATCAATTTAAAGCTGATTTAGCCCGTAATTTAGCTAGGGTATCAGCCGAGTTTGAAAGTCTGTTCACCGACCAAGATCTCGGTCATGCATTAAGGAAGTTTCTTGGTCTGCGGATCCGCAATGTAGGGTGAAAACGAGCTATTATGATTGAGTTTGGTCAACCCGCAGCCTTCTGGACAGGACTGGCAGTAGGGCTGCCTATTCTTGCACACATGGCGTATCGAAGAATTACTGACCGGCATAAATTTCCATCCCTCAGATTCATTACGCCTTCTCAAATTCCAAGGACTGGAAGAAAGACTCCCACGGATCGGGCCCTGCTTTGCTTGAGAATTCTTTTGTTCTTGGCAATCATGTTCCTTCTTGCTGACCCATACTGGTCAGTTCCTGTTAACCCAGAGCAATCATCCCGCAAATCTGAAACCTTAATCGCGATTGATTTAAGTCCAAGTATGGGGGGTTGGAATAGCTTGGCAGAGGCAAAAAATGCTGCGTCTCAAATTATTGAGCAGGAAAATTCGGAAATGGGGTTGCTCACTTTTGGCAGAAACTCTATCGAAGAATGGCCGATAGGTACACCCACTGATCAACTTGTCGATACGATCTCGAAACTGGACCATGGATGGAAACGAGGGGATGCCCAAGTACTGATTGATCGCGTGGGCAGGTTATTCGAAGTAAATACTGCTGCTAAAAAAGTGGTCATAATAAGCGATTTTCAAAAAGGGGATTGGCAGAGTGTAAATTTTGATCTTTCAGAAAAAGGGATTGATGTTGAAATGATTCGAGTGGGTGCTGGAGTTGATCCTCAATTTCGTTCTAACAATCAAAGTATAATGGATGTAAAAGTTGTCCCTTCGGGTCCTAGTAAAGTAAGAATATGGTCCGTTATTCGCAACTGGTCTGTTCAAAAGAGTTCGGGGGATTTGGAGCTCGTGGTGGGTGGTGAGGTTCAGGAGACACAGGTAATCGAGGTTCCCGCCTTGAGTTCACGACAAGTCCAGTTTATCGTTCCCACATCTGATGTTTCTCAGGCTCAATTGCGATTAGTCAACGAAGATTCTCTTCTTTTGGATAATCTAAGAAGCGTTTGGCTCAAAGCCCCGCCCCCTAAGCATTTTGGATTTTGGCATGAGGATGGGCTGGACGAATCGACTCGAAGTGAAATGAATTTTCTAAAGACTGCCGTCGAAAGTGCCGGAGATAACGGTTGGAACCGTTGGCAAGAAAGTCAGGAAAATGCAGATGGTCTACGGATGGTATACGAGGACTCAAAACTTGAACTTCTCCTGATTCTTGGCCTTGGAGAATGGTTTGAGAATCAAGGATTGGCCGACTCTTTGAATAAATATCTCGAAAATGGTGGAGTGGTTGTGATTACCCCCGGTGAAATTTTCAGTGAGACGGCTACAATTATTCGGAATGCTGAGTGGTTTAAGTTCTCCTTTATTCGAGTGGCGGGTGGAGCGGCCGCAGCCCGTAATCCTTTCCGAATTGGTGCTCTTGAAGAAGATTCAAAACTGGCCTCGACCTTTGCCGGTAAATCGGTTCGGGATCTTTACCTGACCTCCTTCCGGAAATTTGGTATTCTTCAGCAGATTGAAGATTCGGTTGAGATTGCTTTGCGTGACCGCGAAGGGAGAGCTCTTGTTTTGTCAAAAAGTCTTTCATCGGGAGGGAGAATTGTGTTCTTCCCCTTCCGCATGAACACATATTGGTCAGATTTACCTCTGCGCACATCTTTTTTGCCTTTGCTGATGGAACTAGTTCGTAAGGAAAAAAGGAAAGATCAAACTCTACCTCTATTGGAACCTGGTGAGCAGTATGGAAAAAAGGAGCAACCTTTTCTCGCCCAGCGCCCAGGAGTTTTTCGGCATGCAGGCAGATGGTTAGAGGTGGTCTTTCCTTCGGCAGAATCGATAACGGATACTTTAAGCGATCAGGAACTCAATAATCGTCTGGGTTTGAGGGTCAACTTGCCTGCAGAAGAAAAAGCCGAGGTTGGAGCTTTGGCCGATAAAGATAGAAATTCCTTGTGGATGTGGTTTGCAATCTTAGTGGCCACCTTGTTGACTATTGAAATGTTATGGTCCCGTCCTCTTCCCTCTTCGCAAGACAGTAAAGGAGTATCTCATGCCTGAATTTGTTCGTATTCTTAACAAAGAGTCTTGGCTCTTTGTATTTTCTAGATGTGCCCTTGCTTTAGTTGTTGGACTCCTGAGTTGGCCCATAACGATTTGGACTATTGATGTTTACGATTTATACTCTCCGATTTTGGAGCAGGATTCCATGAAATGGGTTCTTTTTACGTGTATGTTATCCGGACTTATCTGCCTAGGATTAGTTATTTGGTCTTTGGCGAAAAAACCTAAACCTGTGGAAATTGCCAAAGAGGTGGAACGGGCTAATCCACAACTTCGTGACTTACTAAATTGTGCAGTTGAATTAGATAGTAAAGCGAAAGGGACGGAATTATCCTTCATGGAAAAAAGAGTTCTTGAATCCACGGAAAAAGAAGTCCGCAGAATTGCCTGGGGTAAAGGCACGCGACCGCGCCCCCTCTATTGGGTTTCTGTTCTTGTCGGTCTTGGAGTAGGTGCCGGACTCGCCGTATGGGGATCCGGTAGAAGCCCTGTGCAAAAAGCTTTTGACTCCCTTTCGGATGAACCGGGTCTTATCGTATCAACTGACCTGACTGTTTCCCTGAATAGTGTGGAAGGTCCACCAACCAATGAATTCACCCGAGGGTCGGATGTGTCAATTTTTGCAGACATCATTCGAGGGCACCGAGGGACAAAGCTGGCAACCATTGAATTTGGTGAGGATGAAACAGAGACAATTGAAATGTTGGAAACACCAGTCATTGGCCGATTTGAATTTGTCGTTCCTGCTTTAAAAGAAAAGTTCAGATATCGGGTGCGTACACCCTCGCTGAGTTCAGATTGGCACACCATCAAACCCTACGATCCGCCTGCGCTCAAGATTGCCCGCTGGAAGATTACGCCCCCTGCTTATCTGAAGATGGAATCTACGGTTCATGAGGGATTTGGATATGCAAGAGTTCCGGAAGGTAGTGAGGTGGAACTGGGATTGGAGATAGAGTCTTTACCTGCAAATGTGGAAGCTAAAATCTTATCTTCAGATGGTAATGTTAGTCTCGAAGGCAACCAGTCTTCTTTTACCCATGTATTTATTTTAGAAGATGAATGGAAAGGACACATCGAACTTTCAGATTTGGACAAGCCAGAACGAGACCCGGTTGTTTATGATGATCTTGTGCTTGCCCCTATTCCGGATGAACCTCCTTTAGTCGAGATTACTGAACCTGCCAAGGACTTACAGTTAGCTGCGGACGCCACATTTTTGGTCGAGGTGTTTGCGTCGGATGATCATGGAGTTTCTGATGTGCGTATGCGGATTGAGCATGCAGGGGATAGTGAAGAGGAGACTATTTTTGTCGATCCCATTGAAAAAGAAAAGCGTTTGACCTATGTCTTTGATCTTAATGAACGGGCTTTAGCGGTGGGGGATGTATTAACTTACATGGCTCTCGCTTCTGATAATAAGGAGCCTGAGAATCAACTTGCCCGCTCAGAGATATATTTCATCGAAGTGCTGCCTCCGGAGGGTAATTCAACGGAAGCGGATGGCGGGGATATGGAAGGCGAAACCAAAGAAATTCCAGTTCGTGATTTTATCAACAAAACCAAAAAAATAATTCGTTCCACCTATGATGCTCTTCTGGAGACGGATGAAAATAAAAGGGAAAGGTTTGCTTTGGCTTTATCTTCGGATGCCCTTGGATTAAAACATGAAATGACTAAGGTCTACGATGAGAACGAGGGTGGTTTTCCAAGCGTGGACGGTATTGATCTTGGAGAGCTTCTAAACGAAGCAACTTATCATATTGAACAAACTGAGATTTATGCAGGTGATCAAATGTTGGAAGACTCTCTTGAGCCTTCTGGGAAGACATTACGAAAGCTGGTTCAGTTATATGCTCTGTTGCAGAAAATGCAGAAACAGAAATCAAAAGGTAAAGGAAAGCCCAGTGACAGTGAGGAAACTGCAGAGGGCGAGCCGGAGCCAGAAGAACAAGAACCAGGGGAAGATCCGGCCGAGGAATTGCGCGAACTGGCTGAAGACTTGGATAAACTTAAGGAGATGCAGGGGAGACAAAAAGGACTGAATCGAGAGATGGGACGTTCAGCTGGAGCTGGAGTAGAAGGGGAAGAAAACAAAAAAACAGCTCAGGATCAGGAGGAGCAGAGGAGAGATGTAGAAGATTTACGCGACGAGTGGTATAAGCAGTCAGGTAAACTCGGCGATGTTGCCAGTTTGGACCAAGCGAGTGAGGAAATGAAAGGAGCCGCAGGCGACCTGCGACGTGATCAGCCAAGAAACGCACTGCCTCAGGGCGAGTTGGCATCGGAAGCTTTAAAAAATGCGATTTCTGAAGTGGAAGGTAAGATGGCGGGAATAGCGGCGGGAATGGTCGAGTCACTGGGTAATCAAGCCGGAGGACTAGCAAGAGGCCAGAGACAACTCGGGGAATCGACTGAACAAGCACAGCCTGGAGATGGAGAAAAGTTAAAAGAATCACAGGAGCAAATTAATCAGCTCGTAGATGAATTACTCGAGGATATTGATCAGGCAGCAAGATCTATGGGAGGTTTCAATGAGAATGCAACTGAAGATCTCCTGAAAGAAGCCCGTGAATCCCGCGAAGGGGGAATTGAACGCTCCGGAAAACGGGCAGAAAATTCTCTTCTCTACGAAGCCTTCCCACAGGCTAAAAGAGAAGAAGATAAGGTTGCAGATAACCTTGAGCAATTACAGGAGGGACTGGAGGATGTTGAAAATAAGCTTCGAAATCTAGGAAATGGTGCATTACAGGAATTGGCCGAACGTTTACAGAAAAACCTTGAAGAACTTCCTGGACTTGGGGATGAGGAATTAAGAGAAGAGGCGGAAGAATTGGCCAAGGCACTGGGCTCAATGCCTAATGCATCGGAGGATGAAAGGTTGCGCAACTTAACTCAATTTTTTGAACAAATGGGTTTTAGCGAAGAACCCTCTAAATCGAAATCGATGGCTGCCGCTGCCATGGCTGAAGCATTGGAAGTCGTTGAGCAATTCTTTTGGCAGGAAGCAAAGCAGGATCTTTTGAAAAGAAACCTAGAGACTTCTTCTGCACCCAGTCGTTATAAAAGACAGGTGGAGGAATATTTTCGCCGGATTGCGGAGGGAGAGTAGAATATGGGATTTGATTGGCCGGCATCCCCTGTGCTTTTTGTTGCTATATCTGTGGTGATTGCTGGAGCTCTATTGGCTCATTCTATGAAACTTCTTCATTTCGCCCCCAGAAAAATAGCAGTCCGATTGATCTTACTTCGGTTACTAACTTTTGTCCTACTGCTCTCTCTTCTAGCTCGTCCATTTCTCGAACAAGAGGAACTGGATGAGAGTAAATTCAGATTACTGACATTAACGGATTTGTCCGGAAGTATGGAAGTTCGGGATGACCGTAATGGACCCAAAAGAATTGAAAATATTAGGCCCCATCTCGATTTGCAGGAAGCTTCTTCATGGATAAACCAGCAGCGAGAGAAGTATGGGAAAGTGGAGAGTTTCGCTTTTTCTGAGGAAAGAAAAAGAATTTTGTCTGATGATTGGACCATGACCAATTTAGGAAAAAAAACTGCCCTAGGGGATGCTTTATCTCATTCATTAATAAAATCGGATGAACAAGTGGATTCACCCTTGGGCTCGCTGGTGGTATTTTCAGATGGTCGCAACAATCACGGGCGTAATTTATTGGAAGTGGGAAATGAATACCGGGCAAGGGGCATTCCCATCAATGTAGTTGGGGTGGGCAGAGACCGACCCCAGGGAGATCTGAAAGTTGCCTTCTCAGAAAATAAACCTAGGGCTGTAGCCAAAGAGGAACTATTCTTGAAGGCTACCATTTCCAATAATTTTTCGGAAAAAATTTCTAGCTTAGCCAAATTATTTCTCGGTGACCAAGTTTTAGATGAGATCCCTATTGAGATTGATCCGGGTCGTTCGCGTGAAATATCCTTTGCTCCGTTGACTCCCAAAACGGCAGGCACCCGAAGATACCGCGTAGAAATTATTACGCCGGATGGAGATACTGATTCTGCCAATGATGTCGACAGCGTTGTGGTCGAGGTTAAACCACCTCTTCAATTTTCAATTTTATATTTATCCAACCAGCCACGCCCTCTGTACCCTTTTTTAAAAAGGTCACTGGCCAAAGAGGAACAGTTTGACTTTCAAGCTCTGATTCGGCTTGGGAAAAAAGTCTTTTATTCGGTGGGTGAAGATTTAAATCTTTCTTATCCTGTGGATCAAGATTTTTGGATGTCTTACGATGCGGTGCTGGCCGATGCCGATGTTTTGGATGAATTGAATGCAACAGTGTCCGCTTCTTTAAAATCATTTGTTCAAAAAAGGGGAGGGGGGTTGCTTTTATTTGGCCCGTTGGATGAGGCACGATCTATTCTTGGGGGGCTCGTGCCGGTAAAGACAGCTGAAAGAGTCGTTTTAAAACAGGATGTTTCCCTGAGGACGCTGGAAGAACCGCTTTTTGGGCCAGAGGATGATGTGGATGAAATGAAACCATTTCTGCCTGGGCGACTGCCCGGGTATTTAGTCACCAAAAAAAATCCAGCGTCGCGGGGTGTGGTGGTCGTTCGTGCCAGCGGGGAATCAATCTTAGCAGTTCAGGCTTATGGAGCCGGTAAAGTTGCGTATTGGGGGTCTCCCCATGATTGGCGTCGTTCATTACGGGATGAGGATGGTAATCGAGAGTTTGATCGATTTTGGCAGGCCTTGACGCAATGGTTGGGGTCAGGTGGTGAAGAGCGCATGAAAGTGACAGAAACTTCAGGTGAGTTAGTCAGAGGGAGTGAGGCACCTTTACAAGTTGAAGCTCTAGGCTCAGACTTTGAACCTGCGGTGGACGCTATGGTCGAAGCCCAAATCACGGGTCCGGGAAATTTTTCCCAATCCGTCCAACTCTATCCGAGAGGAGCTGTTGCTGGGCAGTATGCCGGAGATTTTCGCCCCGAGGAGCCAGGGGCTTATGAAGTAACCTATAAGTTAAGGTTTCCCGATGGGGAAAAATTGGAGCAAAGCGACTTTATTCGTGTTGGGAAGTCTGGGCTTGAAGCCAAAGATACTTCTTTTGCGGAAAGGGATCTGAAGATGCTGGCGAAAATCACGGGCGGTGACTATCTTCATGTCTCTGATCTAAGTTCAGATTGGCAACCGAAATTTGCAGAAAATTTACCCACTCTAAAGAAACGGAAGAATTTGGCGGATGCTTGGCCAATCTTTATCGCCCTGTTTCTGGCTGCCGGAATTGAATGGATTATGCGAAGACAGGTTGGTTTACGATGAAAAAAATATTTCTGATCCCCTCTTTTTTGATCTCCAACTTGCCTTTGTCCGGAGAGACACCCAATTCAATTTCAGTGACACCGGACACCGTTGGAAATTTGGAATATAATGCGAGTGATTCCAACTATTCGGTTCCTGTTCCACCCAGACGTTCCACCCAATCGGAGACCATAAAAAAAGCAGAAATCGACCTAAGGCATGGGAAAGAAGGTGAACGGGTGGGAGCCGCCAAATTATTGGGGAAATACCCAAGCTCAGTAACTTCGATGATTTTAGTGGGATCACTGGATGATCAAAGTGCCTTGGTAAGAAGAGCAGCCATGGTTTCTCTTTCTGAGCATTTCCAAAATGGCTATCCTCTGTATGACAAATCCCTCATAGAAAAAATATTTTCCAAACTTGGGGACCCTGATGTTGAGGTTAGGCGTGAAGTTTCAACCTTAATTCCGCGCCTAGTCAGTCCAATGATGCGCGGGGGTGCGGAGAGGGTAATCATTAACGGAAAAGCAGTATATCGTTCGGTATCCGCTAGCTTGCGCCCCGATTTACTTGCCTTAACCCAGCGATCATTTTTGGACGAAGATGCAATTGTTCGCCAAAATGTACTGAAATACCATATCTATTTACGAGTACCGTTACTGCCTCTGACTTTGGAAAAGCTGCTTAAAGATCAGGATCGGGGAGTTTTATTAACCGCACTTGACCGAATTTCTTTCAATGCGAGCCAACCCCGGGTGATTGCCCAAATAGAAAAACTTTCGAAGCATGAAGATCGGGGTATTCGTTTAAAAATTGTGGATGTTGCCCGGGACTCTAACCGTTATCATGCGAAATACCGTTCTATACTCCGGTCAATGACCAACGACTTAGACCCCGAAGTAACCTCGATGGCAGCAGTCGAATTGGCCCGTTTTGGAGAAAAAATCAAGCCTGAGGTGATTGATCGGATCAAGAAATATTTACTTGCCGCAAAAGGCATGAGTTCACAGGTAACCACCATTCTCTATGCGGTTTCGGCCATGGGAGCAGATGGTATTCAGGTTTACCAAGCTCTTACTGATCATGGCAGTTCAAGAATGCGAACAGTCGCATGGCAGAGGTTTCTAAGCCTTTCTGAAGGATGGAAGAATTCCCAAAGTTGGATTCCCGCCTTGAAGGATCGTGATGAAGGCGTTAGGACTGCAATCCTTAATACAATACGTGGAAGAGTCGGCACAGTTTCCAAAGCATCCATGAGTGAATTGGTGGAAAGTAAATATGCGGATGTGAGAAAATTCTTAGCGGAATCATTGGTTAATGCTGAGAGGGAAGCTGTAGAAGCCTACAGTTTTGACCTTTTGATTGATGAAGAATTGAATGTTCGTGCATCCACCATTCGTTCTTTAGGTATGCGCCGGGAATCAGGCTGGTTAAAAATTATGGAACGATCTCTTCTCGATGACGAATATGTCATTCAGCGTGCTGCAATAGAATCATTACTCAACGATCCGGTGCGAGGAACTTCTATACTGAAAAAGTATCTATCTCAAAATCCTAGTGCTAGAATCAGTGCAATGATTCGCATCGAGCTGCAAAGAGCCGGAGTACAACCATGATTTATATCACCCAGTTTTCTTATTTTCTTTCAGGGCTATTATTAGCGTTGGGCACAGTTTGCAGTCAACAGGCTGCACCAGCTGTTCCGGAAGATGGGCTCAGGATCATGCAGTTGATGAAAAATCCCAATGGGGTCCGGCGTTATCCCGATGCACTTCCCAGTCTTTTGCGAATGATGAATGAGCAGACCTGGGCGAAGTTTGATACCGATCCACTTTTCATTTCTGAATTGACCGATGAACGAATGCATGAAAATCCGATTCTTTACATTAATTGCGATGATCAGCCGAATTTAGAGTTTTCATCGGAGGAAAACCAAGCCTTAAGGCGATACATGGAGCTGGGTGGATTTGTATATTTGGATGCTGGAATTAAAGCTTCGTTTTTGGGAACTGATTTAGGCCATAGTTATGCAGCTTGGGAAGAGCGGCCAGAGGTAAGAGAATGGTGGAGTCAGGTATTTCCAGAAAAGGCATTCATTCCTCTTGATCGCAGTCACGATCTATTTCGAATTTTCTTTAAAGGTCTGCCCAAGAATGCCGATCTTAAAATTGAGTCATCACAAAAGAGATTACCTGAGACAGTTCTTACTTTTGTGGAACAGGAAAAGTGGCCACAAGGAACTTATTCATTCGTAGGTATAAAAGTTAAAGGAAGATTAGCCTGTGTGGCTTCTCCGATCTGTGCAATGGGTTGGGGACAGGATGAATTCGGGCATTGGATTCCACCAATCTCCTTCCGAATCCGAGAATCCGCAGAGAACTTTGACGAAAACCTAAAACTTGCCTCTTTTGCGGGAGGTACTTTTGAAGTCACCCGCGAAGACGGACTTAAGGACATTATTTACTCTGAACCAGGACAAAGACCCGCATGGGTGCAGGAACCAACTGGGAGATGGCGGATTTTTAAATATTATTCCGGAGAAGAAATTAGTAACTATGCTCATGCTTTTTACGCTCGCTTAGGCATGAATGTCTTTCTTTATGCCTTGCTCAACTAGTTGCATTGACTAGATATTGAAAATGGAAGATTTCCCCTTTCCCGATCCTCCTGAGCCCAAAGATTTACCTTGGTGGCGCAGAATACCTCAAACATATTACTGGTGGGCTGCTTCAATTGTGTTGCTCGCAATTGCATTTGTCTGGTTGCCATCTCAATGCAGTATGGAAGCATTTAATTTACCTCAGGGAGAGAAGAATGACTTAGAGGGTTTAGAAAAAGTAGACCAAGATAAGCAACTGGAATTCAGGGTTGATGAATTATGGTATAAGATAGACGCGGAGCAGCCATTTGATGGTTTGGCCTTATCCTATTATGAAAATGGAACTCTTCGATCTCAAACTAAGATAAAAGAAGGAAAAGCCTATGGGCTGATTGAAGAATGGGATGAAAATGGGACCAGGCGGGGCACCCAATTTAAAAACGAATTCACGCCAACCGAGTGAACTGGTTACACTCTTTAATATACTCAATTCTTGCAGTACTTGTGCTTGGGTTTCAAATTTTATGCGGAGAACCCACTACCACGCCGGGTTCATCTTTTCAGAATAAACTGTTTATTGAAAGGGAAAGGGCCGCATCAAATCTAATTAAGCAGGAACCGGGTTCATTGCGTGGATGGTCGAGTCGTGGAGATATGAGACTTTTTCTCGGTAATTTTGAAGGAGCCAAAGCGGATTACGAGAAAATGGTCGAACTTGACCCAAAGGTTGAGGTTTCCCATTGGCGACTTGGGATTGCCTATTTTTACTTGGAAGAATTTGAGAAGGCAGCCCGTCAATTTGAGATTTATCATAATTATGACGCGGTGGACCGCGAAAATGGAATCTGGCGTTTTATGTCGCAATATAGAAGTGACGGTCTTGGAACCGCCCGTAAAGGACTGTTGAATTATGAAAAAGATGACCGTCCACCTTATCCTTTGCTTTATGAGATGTTTGCCGGTCGAATGGATCCCGAGTCTTTACTTTCCTCTGTGGAAAAATCCAACTATCCGCCTCGCTATAAAAAACGGGTCCTATTTCATGCTCATTTGTATGTGGGGATTTATATGGAGATGGTTGAAAAAAAAGCAGATCGGGCATTCATTCTTCTTAAAAAAGCTTTTGAAAATGAATACGGAAGGACTACTGGAACTTACATGTGGCAGGTCGCCAGAATTCATTATATGCAGATGTGTAAGAAAAGGATAAAGTCATTGGAAGGCACACCTCTCCGGGAAAAATAATTCCTCTAGTTTTGTTTATGGTTCATTCGGGTGTGAAGAATTGAACCGGCGAGCAGGATGGGGGCGATGAAATTTAGGATAGGAATAACCCATATAATTGCTGAAATATTCCCGTTTATAAAATACTTAGGGATAGGTGCCTTAGAATCTTCCTTGGGAAAACGAAATTCCACAAGCTGCCCATACTCTTTACCAAGCAAGTAACCATTAAGGAGGATTTGTAGAGTTAAGCCAATGGGGGGGATAAACCAACCAAGAATAAAAATAGGAAAAGCGAGTGAATTTAAAAAAAGAGTAAGCAGAAGGATACGAAGAGAAAAGGATAGAGAAGTCAAAAAAGAGGGGGCTTTTTCCCAAGGTATGTCCGGGTAGTGCTTCTGTTGAATAGAGTCTAGAATATCATCGATAAAAATCCCCACGAATGCTCCATGAATACCAGCGAAAAAGAAATAAGATATAATCAAAACGAGTGTGCCACCCATAAATTGGGCAATGCCTCGAAACCAACTCTCTCCTTTTCCGAACCAGGATTGAAGAGTGTTCGAGAAGGTATCGAGAATGCTGTCAAGCAGGGCAACACCAAGTGTTAGGGCCAAAAGTATCGAAAGCAGGGTTAGCAGGGTTGCGAGGGTGAGGGCTTTAAGGATTTTTGGGTCTTTAAGTTGCCGGAAAGTTTCAAGGAAAGAGGAGATCATGCTTCGAGAGAAAGCTTAGATGATCGATAAAATGCAAGTTTTTTTCTTTAAAGTGAGTTTTCCAGTGGACAAATTTGAATCTTCTTTAGTATATAAAAGAGTGGACAGGATAGATGGGATCGATGGCGGATCATAATTATACGGCGGACAGCATAAAGTCGCTCGACTGGAAAGAGCACATCCGTCTGCGTCCAGGTATGTACATTGGGAAGTTGGGTGACGGCTCTTCCGAGGATGATGGTATCTATGTTTTACTGAAGGAAGTTCTCGATAATTGCATTGATGAATTTGTCATGGGCTATGGCAAACAAATTGATGTTGAAAGCGATGGGCAAGCGGTAACTGTTCGTGACTTTGGTCGGGGGATTCCTTTGGAGAAATTACTTGATTGTTCCTCTAAAATTAACACTGGAGCCAAGTATGATTCTGAAGCCTTTAAAAAATCAGTCGGACTGAATGGGGTCGGTATAAAGGCAGTAAATGCTTTGTCCACCAAATTTGATATTCAATCTTTTCGAGAGGGCGAAACCCGCAGAATTGAATTCGCAAAGGGTGACCCACAGTCTCTGGATAAAAAGAATAAGAAGACCACTGAAGAAAACGGAACAGTTATTGCCTATCTTCCGGACGAGTCGATGTTCAAAAAATACCGATACCGAAATGAATTTGTGGAGCGGATGTTACGGTACTACACCTATTTAAATAAGGGCTTAACCATTCGATTCAATGGTAAACGTTTTCGTTCTAAAGAAGGATTGAAAGATTTGATGAATGAGAATCTTTCGGAAGATACTCTTTATCCAATTATTCATATTGAAGGTAACGATATAGAAGTGGCTTTCACTCATGTTGAGCAGTATGGAGAAGATTATTTTTCTTTTGTCAATGGTCAGCACACCACCCAGGGAGGGACTCATCAAGCGGCCTTTCGGGAAGCTTTGGTTAAAACCATTCGCGAATTTACCAAAAAGAATTTTGAGGCTGCAGATATTCGCGGAGGATTAGTGGCTGCCATTAGCATAAAAGTACAGGAGCCGGTCTTTGAATCTCAAACAAAAACGAAACTTGGTTCCTTGACGGTTTCTCCCGAAGGAGAAACCATCCGTACTTTTGTAGGGAATTTTTTAAAGGAAAAACTCGATAATTTTTTACATAAACATCCTGAAACTGCGGATGCTTTGCAGGCCAAGATTCAACGAAGTGAACGGGAGCGTAAAGAACTTAAGGGAATCCAGAAAATTGCCCGTGAACGGGCTAAGAAAAGTAAAGTGCATAACCGAAAACTTCGGGATTGCCGGGTGCATTTGAATACCAAGGATAAGAATAAATTCAAAAGTACTTTATTCATTACGGAGGGAGACTCTGCAAGTGGTTCAATTACCAAGGCTAGAGATGTTCAGTTTCAGGCAGTTTTTAGCTTGAAAGGGAAACCTCTGAACTCATTTGCTCTGACCCGTAAGGTGGTTTATGAAAATGAGGAATTTAATCTGATCCAAGCTGCTCTTGGCATTGAGGATGACCTGGAGGATTTACGTTATAATCAGGTCGTGATTGCTACAGATGCTGATGTTGATGGTATGCATATACGATTGTTGCTGATCACTTTTTTCTTACAGTTCTTTCCTGAACTCATTCGCCAAGGGCACCTGTTTGTTTTGCAAACTCCTCTTTTTCGGGTGAGAAATAAGAAATCGACTCTTTATTGTTATGACGATACCGAAAGGGAGGCCGCGATTAAGACACTTGGCAAGAATCCTGAAATTACCCGCTTTAAAGGACTGGGAGAAATCTCCCCTGATGAATTTAAACACTTTATCAGCGACGATATCCGACTCGACCCGGTAAAGATCGACGCTCACGAATCAATTAAAGAGATGCTAAAGTTCTTTATGGGTAAAAATACGCCAGAAAGACAGGAGTATATCATCCGAAATCTCCGTTTTGAGCATGATCTTATTGATGACGATAAAAATGAAGTAGAGGAGGCAAGTGAGAGTGAAAAACCCACGGGTGTAAAAGAGGAGAGTCCTGCCGAGAAAAGTGAAGCGGCTTAACTTTTAAAAATGGCTGACGACGAAAATACTGAAGTGGAAGAATCGGATGTCTCGGAGAAAGCCAATGAGCCGGTTCCACGTTTTGACCCTGAGGCTTTAGGACAGGATTCAGCTGGGAAAAATAGTGACGATGCCATCTATGTGGATGACATGTACGGAGACTGGTTTCTTGATTATGCATCTTATGTGATTTTGGAGCGTGCGGTTCCTCACGCCGACGACGGACTTAAACCGGTGCAGAGAAGAATCCTACATTCCATGAAGGAGTTGGAAGATGGAAGGTACAACAAGGTGGCCAATGTCATTGGAAATACCATGAAGTATCATCCTCACGGAGACGCATCTATCGGAGATGCCATGATTCAACTTGGACAAAAAGACTTGTTGATTGATACCCAGGGGAACTGGGGCAATGTTTTAACCGGTGACTCCGCAGCTGCCCCGCGATATATCGAGGCTCGGCTGACCCCCTTTGCTTTGGAGGTAATTTTTAGCCCTAAAGTTACGGAGTGGGCGTCTTCTTATGATGGAAGAAATAAAGAACCAGTAACATTCCCGGTTAAGTTTCCTGTGCTACTTGCACAGGGTGCCGAGGGAATTGCGGTTGGGTTGTCGACTAAAATTCTTCCCCATAATTTTAATGAAATCTTGGATGCAATGATCGAAGCCCTCCGAAAAAACTCGGTCAACTTGCTTCCTGATTTCCCACAAGGCGGAATTGCAGATTGTACTGATTATAACGGTGGAGCACGGGGGGGAAGGGTACGTGTAAGAGCACGGATTGAAAAAGTAAAAAAACATTTGCTTAAGATTACTGAAATTCCTTTTGGAACCACCACCACCAGTTTGATTGATTCAATTTTGTCAGCGAATGATAAAAGTAAAATTAAGATTTCAAAGATAGAAGACAATACCGCAGAATTTGTTGAGATCATGGTGCATCTGCCATCGGCGGTTTCTGCGGAAGATGCGTTACCTGCTCTTTATGCATTTACAGATTGTGAAGTCAGTCTGGCACCCAATGCCTGCGTTATTCATAATAACCACCCTCAGTTCCTTTCGGTTAATGACCTCGTCAAATCATCAGCCAACCTGACCCGGGAATTCCTTAGGCAGGAACTCGAAATCAAACTTAGTGAACTTCAGGAGAAATGGCATTTTGCGTCATTGGAAAAAATATTTATTGAGAAGCGAATCTATCGTGATATCGAAAAAGAGGAGACTTGGGAGGGGGTAATTGCTGCGGTTGACAAAGGACTTAAGCCCTATGTTAAAATTTTCAAACGGGTCGTCACTCAAGATGATATCCTGCGCCTTCTAGAAATTAAGATTAAACGAATTTCAAAATATGATTCCTTCCGTGCAGATGAACTAATCAAAGGTTTTGAGGATGAGATTGAAGAGGTGGAGGCTTACTTAGCTCAAATTACCAGATATGCGGTTCGCTACTTGAAGGAGCTAAAGAAAAAGTACGGAAAAGGCAGGGAACGTAAAACCGAAATAAGTCAGAGTGAGAATGGAGAACTTGTTCCATTTGATAAAATTGTGGCATCTCAGGTTGTCGTAGCCAATGAAACCCTTTATTTAAACAGAAAAGATGGGTTTGCCGGGTTTGCCCTGAAGAAGGATGAGTCTATTGAAAAATGTTCCACTCTGGATGATGTAGTTGTTTTTGGAAAAGATGGAGTCATGAAAGTTATGAAAGTTGCCGACAAAATGTTTGTGGGTAAATCTCCATTACGAGTCGCTGTTTTCAGGAGAGATGACCAGAAAGTCTACAACATGGTGTACAGGGATGGAAAGAGTGGGCGCTTATATGCCAAGAAGTTTAAAGTAGGTGGAGTCACACGGGATAAAGAATACCCATTATTCAAAGGGCATTCTAAATCTAGAATCTTTTTCTTTGCTGTGCATGATTCAGAAAAAAAGAACAGTAACATCCTTGTTCACTTGGATCCCGAACTTAAACGGGTCCGTGAGAAAGTCATAGAATTTGATTTTGCTTGGCTTGAGGTTCAGGGGCGGGGAGTAAAGGGAAGTACTTTGACTGCTCATAAAGTGGACCGAGTGGTCAATGCACCCCGTGAAATTTCTGAAGAAGTGGAAAAGGAAGCCAAAGAGGATAGCAGTCCACCAAAAACTGAAATTAAGAAAGAATCTCCAAGTACAGACGAATCCAAAAAAACTGAACCAGTAAAACCGGCTGTCAAAAATGAAAGCCCTTCTTCTTCAGTGAAAAGTAAGAATGAGAAAGTGGCTCCCAAAGATCAGGGAACTTTTGATTTCGAAGGTAATTAATTTTACCCAATTTTAAAAGCTGCTTTTCTTTCCATAATATTAAAAAAATGGGAAGGCTCGAAAAAGAGGAGATAAACAGAAAATTACTCCATATTTTAGCGTTGGTTTTACCGGTTTTTATCTTTTATGGCCCAAGTCTGCTGGATCTTTCACGGACGCGTGTCTGTTGGGTTGTTATTGGTACCTTTTTATTTTCTTTGGCCTTCGATTTTATGAGGTTATCACAAACTTCCTTAAAGGCTTGGTTTTTTGCGAAATTTGGTAGCATGTTAAGGGTAGAAGAAGAATCTCAACTTACTGGAGCAACCTATATTCTAGCCGGTTCTTTTATTTGTAGCGGAATTTCTCTTGTTGGCGAAAATTTAGCGGCGTCCGTGTTTCTTTGCCTAACTCTTTTTATTCTTGGAGATGCTGCTGCCGCTTTAGTGGGAAAAGGTTTTGGACGGATAAAAATTGGAAATAAAAGTTTGGAAGGTGCAGTCGGTTGTTTTCTTCTTTGTTTTTTGTTATCGAATTTCATTTTTCCATATCTTCCAGATTTTCTACAAAAATGGGGAGGGAATTATACTATGGGAAATGTATTGATGATCTCCCTAGCTATTTCCCTTTTGGAATTATTCCCTATTAAATTCGGAAGATTTACTTTAAACGACAACCTCTATGTTCCAGCAGTGGCATCCATGTTAGTCTTGATTTAAATAAATTCAGCGACTCTTTTGGTCAGAAAATTGAATGCGATCTGTAAAATTTCCCAAGCTGAATTTCTCCCTGGTTTTACAGTCGATCAGTTGGAGGTTTTCATTCTCTACATAATAGACTGCTCTTTGATCATAATCGTTTCCTATCTGGACCGCCTCTTGCAGAGAAACTTCAATGATGTAGCTTTTTTCCTGATGTAAATAATCTGGTGAGCTGCCAATAAGGGGAGAAAATTTATTATTTTTTGTAAATTTTAAAAGTAATTCTTTGTCTCGGGATTGATTTTGTTTGATAGATAGTTTTTGGTCCATTGGGTTCCAAACAGTAATAATCGCAAAATTCGATGGCCATTGACTAGGTATATCAGTAATCAAAAAAATAGTCTTAAAATATGCAGGATTCATAGAAGGTGGGGTTGAAGATAAGTGAAAACATTTTATGCGTCCGACGCAAAGGAGTTTGCTATGAGATGTCAGGGGTAGATAAAAGTAAATCATGAGTCTACAACTGATCCCTCCTTTTGGTTTATTTTTACTTACCTTTATTTTTGTTTTTCCATTTTCAAAAGCCAGAGAAAAGGATTCGATCCGTGTAGTAACTTACAATGTATGATGCGGATTTACCAAAAAGAAAGAGCGTAAAAAAAGATTGGTCAAAGTATGTGAAATCTCTGAACTGTGATATCATCGCCCTGCAGGAACTCAATGAGTACACACCTGAAAAGCTTGCCAAGGAAGCAAAGTCTTGGGGGCACTCCTATTCTGCTTTGCTTAAAGAAAATGGTTTTCCTACGGGGATGACTTCCAAGTTTCCACTCCGGAACCTGAAGAAAGAAATGGCTGGTTATCACCATGGCATGCTTTCGTGTGAGGCAGGAGGTATTCAGATCTATGTGATCCATCTTCATCCAGGGCACTGGGAGATTCGCCATCAAGAGGTGGACTTACTTCTTAATACTCTCAAGGTTTATCAGTCGGATACTCCCGTGCTCTTAGTCGGTGATTTTAACACCTTTTCTCATCGTGACGAAAGTTATTACAATCAAACTACGGACTTAATACCTTTTTTCCGAAGACTGGATCTACGCTGGAATAGTAATCGAAATTTACGTGACGATAAACTTGATTATTCTCACTTGAGGAAATTTGAAGAGGCTGGTTATAAGGATCTTATTTCAGAGAGAAGAAAGAGATTTTTTGGTACATTTCCCACCAAGTTAAGACCTGAAGAGGATAATGGTCCCTCCCGTCGTCTTGATTATTTTTTTGCTAGTGAGGTACTGTCCGAAAAATGTACAAAAGCGGAATATTTGGTAAACAAGAAAACTGATCTTTTGTCTGACCACTATCCCGCAATTGCTGAATTCAAACTATCTCAATGAACTGGAAACTTGGAGGCCAAAAAAAAGCCCCTGGAGAACCAGGGGCTTGGTTAAATCGAATGATTAACCGAATTTAGTAATCTCTTCCTTACCTAGGTAGAGGAGCATTACCAGTGTTCGGATCGATGGCTTGTGGTCCATCGTGATGAGGTTCATCATGATCTTCAAGAAGAATATCAAAATA
>NHCX01000087.1 GCA_002168015.1 Verrucomicrobia bacterium TMED44 | reverse complement strand
AGAAAAAGTATTACAAGAGGTATACGAAGAGGGCGGCAGGGAGGTTGTCCTTGCTCCATTCTTTCTGGCACCAGGTAGGCATGCCGGGCCAGATGGAGACTTGGCTAGTATTTGTCTTCCATTTGAAAAAAAAGGAATGCGAATAATGAGGACGTCCACACTTGGAAATCACCCTTTAATTCTTGATATTTTAACCGAACGATTTCACGAGGTAAGTGCTAAAATCTAATGGATGGAATACTTAAGACAATCCACTGGAATTTGATTACTTGATAAATTTATTTTGAAGTCAGCCAGACTCCTCCCAAAAGCAGAAGAGCACCGATTAATCTTCTGATCAATAAATGGGATGATGTTGTTTTTTCCTGAAGGCCTATCCAGGAACCTGTAAGTGCAACAAGAATGATCGACCAGACACCGCGTCCTGCATAGAAAATATTAACTTCGGCTGGTACCTGATAGAAGCCCACTGCCATGGACATACAAATGGCTTGCCCTCCCATCGGAATAGCAGATGTCCACATCCATGGGTCACAGATTGGTCGGAAAGATAAAAATGTACCTTCCGTCCATGGAATAAGAAGAATTGAAAAAAGGCCAACCGACCCGAAAATAACAAATAAAAGATTAAATGGATCCGATTGATGGGTAAAGAAAGGAACAAGAGAGTCCAGGAGAGCAAAACCTGCTGCTCCAACCAAGGCCAATAATAGCCCTGAATAAGATATTTTGGACTTGTGACTGGGCCAACCGATGAGGAGAATGGCCAAGGTTGCCAAGGCCACAGCAATCCAAGTCGATACGGATATTTCATGGGGGGAGAGATTTAATGAAACCACAAAAATTGCCACAAATACTGGTTTTGCTCCCATGATTGGTGTCATTAAGCTAGCATCTCCTTTTCGAAGGGAAATAAAGCAAAGCATCTGAGAAATAAAAAAAAGAAAACCTAGTATCGAACCATAGATAATATATGGTGTTTCAAGGGAGTTTTCAGCCAAGAAAGGGTAGGGTATAAAGCAGCATGACATGAAGAGATTGGAGAAAACCAAAGAACGAAGTGTACCTGATCCCAATTCGAGAGCACGTTTACAAAACACTGCACTTACCGCGTAAAGGAATCCCGCAGAAAGTGCGAGCATATAGGCGGGAAAAAACTCGTTCAACTGTAAGGTTTAGATGAAACAGCCCAAGTGGACTAAATTATTCAGATACAAATTGTGATGAAAACTCTTCACAATTTTGAAGGTTAAGCTCCTGGGTTCCGAATATCAGACGATATCGAATGTTCAGTGGATCACTGGGAGTCACTTTTGCACGAAAATAAGATCCGAATCTTCCGTAGTCTCTTTCGCTGTAGAAACTAGGTTTTGGATTATCGGGATGATCGAGATACAAAGTGAAATATCTCTCCCCCCCAACGATCACGCTTTGAGCTTTCCAATTAAGGTTAGTCATATCTTTGTTTTGTGGCCAATTTTTCGTTTTCCCCATTTGATCTTTGCCCTCATTAGGTCTGATATAAAATGTTTTTTTGGAGTTTTTAGTCGCCACTTCATTTGATGGCCGAAATTGGAACCCTGCATGCTGGGGATCACCGTCTAGTTTTATTTCTGGTTGGGTGGTGTGTAGAACTGAATGAAAATCGATTTGAATGCCTTTATTTTTACTTATTCTGAAAGTTAACTCGCGATGTTCTGTCAAGAAGGTGGTTCCATCGTCCACTCTCCATGAAATTTCGCTCTTTAAACTTGCTTGATGATTGTCTGCCTTCATGTGGAGTATTTTCTCATGATTTTGATAACCTCTCTTGCAGTGCCATGTGTCTACATTAACTGGATTTTTTTGGGCATCTAGGGCAGCGCATTTTGAAAACCCAAAATAAATACCCCGGTGATGGGTGTATTTACCTCCGGGGCCCTTGGTTACAAAATCTTCTCCATTTTTATCGTACAAATGATAGAATGGTTTATAAGTTCTCTCGCGGTCCTTAGGATCCATTCGTTCATATACATATCGTGCCAGCTTGTGCTCGCCTAGAGACAAGTCTACATATGATGCCTTACTTTCAGACCAATTGAATGAATCTTTGCTTGCATGGGTAAGGGAGGGAATAGAGAAAAATAGTGTTATGTATAGAAGACGCATATTCTATTTATCTATTCTTATCGGCCTGCCTGTTCCAAGCTAAAAGAACCTTGGTTCAGTAAATTTAATTTGTTTGAATCTCTAAAAATGCTCGAGTTTTATGCTCGAAGTACTAGGTAACCGTGATGTACTCAAATTGTTTTTTTGCTTTTTCATTAATGGCAGTGTTGCAATCTAACTTGGTTGGCGTGATTGATTTTCGCCAGGAGGTATGGCCAATTCTTGAGAAAAGATGTATCGAATGCCACCGAGAACCTTACGAGAAGAACGGACTACTCAAGAAACCAAAAGCTGGACTCAGACTGGATGGGGCAGCCTACATTCTGCACGGAAGCGATGAAGGGACGGTGGTTGTAGTCGATCATCCGAGTAAGAGTGCCCTTTATCAGAGAGTTATTCTTCCCGAAAATGACGCCGACCATATGCCTCCCAAAGGAGATTCATTAACCACCAATCAAAAGGAAATCTTGAGGATGTGGATTGCGGAGGGCGTAGATTTTGGTACTTGGGTTGGTGCCATAGATGGCGTTGAAGAGTTGGCTGAAAGGAAGAAAAATGAGCTAGTACAACAGGCCAGTTATTTAAAAGAGGTGGACCAGCTTTCGGAAGGGCTCATTCCACTAAACAGAGAAAAGTTGAAAGACTTATCACTGAAATCTGGCTTATTGATCCGTCCATTAGGGATCGGTTCCCCTCTAGTTGAAGCCCGTGTGGTAACGGAACCAACTAAAATTACTGATGGGATGATCAAAGAGTTGATCCCCCTCAAGGAGCATCTAGCCAAGATAGATTTGAGAAATAGTGCAATTACCGATCAATCGCTTATCGAAATATCTTCTTTTCCACGACTTACTCATTTAAACCTTATGGGTACGCAAATTACTTCCAAAGGCATTCGTTTTCTGAGAAAAACCCAAAAATTGGAAAACCTTAATTTAGTCAGCACTCAGGTCTCAGATTCAGTAGTCGAGACAATCGTAATCTTTCCTAATCTCCAAAGATTATTTTTGTGGAATTCAAACATTTCGGAAGCAGGCGTGAGTGCATTGCGCGAAAAAAAGAATGATCTAGTCGTTAGTTTCTAGAAGTAAATTAGGGGCTTAACTTCCATAGTTTCTTGTCAGAACGAACAAATAGAGAGCCATTATCTGCTGCCGGCGTGCACAGAATGGTGTCCTGCAGATCCAATTCTTTGAGTACCTTACCTTCTTTTGTACTGCTAATATCTATGACTTGTCCGATTCCCTCTTCACTAAATATAAAAAGTAATTGATCCGTGGTTACTGGGGATGCACTTACCGGTCCCTTAATGCGTAAACGCCAGTTTATTTCACCATTTTTTACGGAGGCAGAAGTCAGAACATTGGCCCGATTGACAACAAAGACCTGATCGCCCGAAATTGCCGGACTTCCGGTCCCGGGGCTTAATTTATTATTCGTCCACTTTTGTATAGGAGAAGAATGGAGAGTGGGCTCTTTTACAGCAGTCAATCCGTTGGATGGAATGAGAACCATTTTGTTTTCTGCGACAACACTGGAAGGAATGGTTGAAGCACCCTCGTGGTAGCTCCAAATTTCATTTCCATTGGAAGGATTAATGAAAGTGAGGCCTTCTTTTGATTGCAACCCTATCCATCTGTCAGAGTTTTGATCTAAGACAATGGGAGATGTCCAATTTGCCCCTCTGGGCCTGGTTTTCTTCCACAAGGTGGTTCCATTTTGTATATTCAACCCAAAGGTAAAAGAATCTGCATCGTTTTCGACTTGGGTGATCAAAACTCCTTTCGCCGTGACTGGCGACGATGACATGCCTAGACCATTTGCAATGTTTGGATAGTCGAAAGTCAAACCTCTTAACCAAACCAAGTTACCGTTTAAATCTAGGCAGAAAATATCATTGGATGAAAATTGGGCAACAACCACATTTCCATTGCTAACCATCGTGGAGGCCGCCACAGAGGTTTTGCTATGGCATATGGTCCGTCCTGTGGCTTTAAAAATACGTTCCCAAGCCAAAACCCCATTGCCTACATTGTAAGCCAAAATATGAAGGTTGGACTGTTGGGGACCGCTCGAGGCAGTTACAAGAATAAGGTTATCTATGATGATTGGACTTGATAGGCCTCTTCCGGGCAAAGCTATATTCCACGATTTGGAGGAAGTAAGATTTAGATCAGGTGATATTTTACCTTCAATCTTTCCATTTCCAAGGGTTCCCCGGAAGCCTTGCCAGTCGGCTGAAGCGAATGGGTGGATCAATAATAAGGTGGCGAATAAAGTAGATATTTTCATTGTAATTAGTTTGGAGAGGGGATTGGGGTTCCGCTCTTATCGGTTACCCTAAAGCAGAATTCCCATTGTTTCGTCCAACTTTCAGTTTGCTCATTTTGGCAAACTTTAACGAGAATTTTGTTTTTTCCTTTCTTGAGCCTGCCATCCAAAACAAACTGATCTACACGAGTTCCGCCGCGGTGATACTCGTCCCTTGCAAAGATCAATTCATTATTAACCCATAATTTCCACGCATTTTTTGAACCAATACGAAAGTGCACGGATTGATCCATAGAGGCTTCAAATTCATGGTAAGCGTAACACAAGACTTCTTTGATGTGACCAAAAGGCTGGTTTAAATCGAGTAAACCTAACCGGTCAGCGGTGGAAGAAGTTTGCCATTTCAGCAAACCATTCTTTCCTTCGTGGTTAATTGATCTTGGGTTGGCTTCCTTTTCTGGCGTGAACGCTTTTCCAAAACCTTTCCGTAGGTTATTATCGAAGGGTCCAATGACTTCCCATGTGGTAATAAATCCCATGACTTTTGGTAGATCTATGGACTTACCCAATTCTTCGAGAGAATCACAGGCTTTCTCTATTTGGTCAACATCTCGAGCCTTTCCCAATGCATATTCATAAGCTTCTACCGACTGATCTTTTTTTTCGAGTGCCTTCGCTTGCTCAAGGAGCAAGTGAACGCCTTCTCTTCGAAGGGTGGGTTCCGGGTCGTCAATGAAGGTGGGTACGAGCGATTGAGCAACTTGAGAAGAATGCGAGAGCAGGAAATCAAAAGCGGTTCTTCGGGTACTGCCTTCGTTTTGATGATCTTTTATAATTTTTACAATCTCATCTTCAGGAAGAGCATTTTCGCCCGAGTTCTCGAGGATTTCAAAAAGGGCGGCACGGATCCAATTGTCACCCAAGTCGTTGGCTTGATTCATGGCTTTGAGAAGGATGGGTATATCTGCAGAGCTCATTTGCTTCAAAGATATCCAGTGCTTTACTACATCCTCGTTCCCGCCTCCCTTGGGGCCAAGTTGGGCTATTGCTTCTAGGAGATTGTCTTTACCCCATAACGAATGGAGAGTAATTCCACAAAGAAAGATAAATGAAAATTTTATCATCAGAGCTTTGTAATCTATTCATTAGTATAATCACAAAGAAAAAATTCCTAATCTTTTTTCTTTCCTTTAGTCTTAGAATCCTAAACAACGATGCGATGATAATTAAAAATAGCCTGTGCTTTTTTCTTTTAATTGCTCTACATCTTAACTCTGCAGAACTTGAAACTCTTCAATTGTGGCCAGATAATGCTCCAGGAGAAATTCCGGGTGAGGTGGGAGAAGAAGACATTCGTAAACCTAAACCGGAAAGTAACGATGTTCTTCGGATAGCAAATGTCACCCGTCCCACAATTACAATCTTTCCTGCGGCCCCTGCTAAAACAAATGGTACTGCCGTTCTTGTCTGCCCAGGAGGAGGTTATAATATATTAGCGTATGAGCATGAAGGTACTCAAGTTTGCGAATGGCTGAACGAACTTGGAGTTACCGGGGTACTTTTAAAATACCGAGTTCCCCGCAGAAAAAACCGCCCTCCTTTTGATGCTCCTCTTCAGGATGCTCAGCGGGCAATAGGGCTTATTCGTAAAAATGCAAAGAAATGGAAGATTAATCCCCAAAGAGTAGGAATTCTTGGTTTTTCAGCAGGGGGGAATTTGGCAATGATGACCTTAACATCCTTTCAGAAGCGAAATTACATTAAGATTGATTCAGCAGATCATTTATCTTGTCGGCCAGATTTTGGTATTCTAATTTATCCAGCATACTTGGTGGACCGAAAAAAGAGAGATAACTTATTACCTGAAATTAAAATATCAGATGTTACACCGCCCTGTTTTTTTGCCCATACGGGTGATGATCATGTACCGGGGGAGGGGAGCGTACTGGCCTATCTTGAATTAGAAAAAGCCGGGGTTACGGGAAATGAATTACATGTTTATCCCTTCGGAAAGCACGGATACGGAATGAGGAAATCTGAAAATCCAGTATCTAGATGGCCGGCAAGGGCAGGTGACTGGATGCGAGCAATGGGCTGGCTGACTGAAAAATGAAATCTTCAAACCGTGTTATCCGATATCATGCTCATGGTTCGCCCTTTGAGATTTTGACTATGGAGGAAATTCCTCTCAGGGAGTTGGGCCCTCGTGAAGTTCGGATCGAAATTCAAGCAGCTACAATTCATCCTTCAGATATTGGGCTGATTCAAGGAAGCTATGGTAGATTACGAGAATTACCTGCTGTCGGGGGGAGGGAAGGTGTCGGGAAGGTTGTTGAGGTTGGAAGTGATGTGAAAGAAGCGGTGCTTCACAAAGTGGTGGCTGTTCCTGATGAGGCGGGGGCCTGGCAGGAATATTGCCAGACCGATGTGGGAAATTTGATTCTTTTACCTGCCCTTGTTCCGTACACACAGCTAGCTGTTGCCCTCTTGAATCCTATGACTGCATGGCGTTTATTGCATGATTTTGAGTACTTGCGGGAGGGGGATGTGATTATTCAAAATGCAGGTAATTCTGCAGTCGGATTGACGATTATTCAATTTGCCCGCCAAATGGGTATATCCTGCCTTTCTCTAGTCAGGTCTGAACGGTTAATTAAGGAATTAAAAGCCTACGGTGCAACCGAGGTGTGGCTTGATAATGAGAAAGTGCCAGAGAAAGTAGCTGAGTTTACAGATAACCATGGTTGTGCAATAGCATTGAATTCTGTGGGAGGGAAAAGTGCAATGAGGCTAGCTAAAAGCCTGAAACCTGGTGGAGTGCATGTAACCTTTGGAGCAATGAACGGCGATCCAGTTCGTTTTCCTACCCGTAATTTGATTTTTGACGATGTTCGTTTTGTTGGATTCTGGCTCGATCGGTGGAAACAACAGCAAACTCATGCCCAATTGATCAATGCTTTGGAAGATATTTTGCAACCTCTAGCTATGACAGAACTTAAGTACCCGATTGATTCAGTTTACTCATTAGAAAACTTTTCCAAGGCACTGAAAAGGAACTCTGAATCTAGGTTGGGGAAAGTATTATTAACTCGCGATATTGGTGCGTTGAAAAAAACTACGAACTGATCCGTTTGCGGATCGCGGAGAGGGAGAAGAATTTCCCTGGACAAACGGTGTGGTTGGGATGATGGACTTTGTGAGTCATGACTTGGCTAGGGCTTAATCCACACTTTTTCATCAGGAACTCGCAAAGTCCTTCGAGGCTTTTTAATTGTTTTTCAGTGGGGGCACGTAGTTCAAAGTTTCCAATTAGGCAGATGCCAATACTGGATTTGTTGTCAGATAGCTTTTTCATGTGGCCCCCATCCAACTGCCCCACCCAACGACCTCCGATGTAAATCTCTCCATCATATGCTTTCCTTGAGCCATTCGATATTACAAAGTGGTATGCTAGACCATTCTTCATACCTCTTGCTTTGTGAACGCGATGCATATTCAATGCGTCATCGACTGGAGTAGCTGAGTGGTGAATAACAATACGTTTCCACTGCCCTGATCGTGGGCGTGTTTTGTTTAAGGAACTTATGACTTTACTAGTCAACAGGGGAGAAGCTTTGTGGGTAGTTCCTTTCAGCGGGATAATCAGCTTTTGTCCGATTTTGATAAGATCGGGTCTCGAAATATTGTTAATGGCGGGGGGGACTGATTGTTTTTCCCCAAACCTGTTTGCAATAGAACCCAAGCTGTCGCCCTTTTTGATGGTGTATGAAATTTGCTTACTTTCACCAGATGGAATTTGTAATTTCTTACCGACAAATAGAAGATTGGGGTTGGAAATACCATTAATCGATTGAATCGCAGAAGTTGGGACCCCATAGCGCTTGGCAATCCCGCCTAAAGTTTCATTTTTACGAACCACATGCGTAACTTGCCCATGTAAGGAAAAGCCCAACGCAAGAATACCAACCAAAATTAATTTAATCATCCGCCGAACTTATCAAGGCAAGTTAACCATTTTTTGCAACCATCAATTAGAGACTCGAGACAGATTTACAGCTTAGGTTTGTACTTGAGGCACAATTAAGATTTACTGAAATTAAATGAAATTAAAAACGAAAGCATGGCTCGTCTCACAAAGTCTGCTGATAATTACCGCTATTATTATCCAACTCACTTTTTATCGTGAGATTAAAGTTGGACCGATGCTAGGTATGGCGAAGAGAAGTTACTGGGATATTATTCAGAATGTGGAACCTGAAATTCCGAATTATGTAGTCCAAAACAATTTACTTCCCGAGATGTATGATGCCCGTTTGCCCCTTTCCCAAGAGGCCATTAATTCTGCTAATTTGGGTGCCTATCGAAAAGCCTATCGTCAGGAGTCTGGACTTAGAATGGCTTTTAAGGGCGGGTTTGTAGTCAATCTGATTTACTTATTGGCCTATCAACTACTAGTAGGGTATTTCAGTAGGAGTCTGGCCAAAGCAAAAATAGCTAAAACTTGAACTTACTCGGTGATTTAGGGTTGCCAAAGGGGGGCTAAACAATTGGAATAAACTTGTTTTTATGCAAATAAATATTCCAAAACTTGCCCTTCTTTGGTTATGTGCTACTGGCTACGCATATGGACAGTACTCCACCAACACTCGTAGTTCATTTTTAGCTGAAGAAAAGCCAGTCAGTGACTATTTTGAAAAAGTGGATGACCGTAGTTTTTACCAGCAACAAAGGATTCATGGTTTAAAGGGTGAATTGAATAATTATTCAAATCGCTTACANACGCTTCAGCAAAGATTTGACCAAATTTTTTACGGTCTGTCTTCGAAGGGCGAGCATTCCACACCATTTGATCTCAGCCAGTCCCCCAATCGTCCGGTTTACAAGCAAAGGAGTTATGAAAGTAATTACACTTCTCCATCCTTTCGCTCACAAAATGATACATTTGTTCCTGAAGAACTTAAGGAGTCTCGAAAACCAGCTACCTCCCAAACTAACCAACTTGCTTTTCAGGTGGATGCACCTGGAAAATACTCAAAAGAGGGCAAAGTGTCCTCCCTTTTTGATCCAACCCAAGCTTCGCAAGAAAGTCTTGGCGGTTACTTCATTATATCTCCCGGTTTCTCAATTCCATACAAAACTCACGACATCGATCCATTTTCAAAAAAATCAAGGCAACGCGATTATGATCCAGGGGTTTCAGTGAATTTATCTGGTGGTTTTGAGAAAAAACCATTCCGAATTGGAGTCGGCGTAGCATATAAAAGGCACTCTCTTGATGACTCCTCTTTCGAAAATAATCTCCCTACACTTGTTAATCATCCAATTTCGGGCCATAGTCAAACTATTGCAGGATACTTGGATCTTGGCCTTCGCACTCCAATTGCCAGTTCGTTGGATGCATACATGGGGTTGGGCTTGGGCTATTATTTGTCTCTAATCGAAGATCCTCGAAAGCGCAAAGATCACGGAATTTTTGCTACAGGTTCTCTTGGTCTTGCTTTGAATTTGTCTGAACTTATTGCATTGCGCTTCGGTTACCGCTATCTTCATGAAGAAGAAGTTCCCTCTCATGTTGCTGAATTTGGTCTGAACTTCGACTTTTAATTATAGAATGCCGATAGATGGAAGGGAAAGGGGTAACACTCCCTCTCGTCAAAGCTTTTTTCTGCGAATTATTCTTTCTCCTCTTGGTATCATCTATCGTATTTGGACAAGTTCCATTCGCTTAGAGTACAAAGGAGATAATGGGCGTAACCAGTTAGAAGAATCGGTCGGTCCTGTTGTAATCTTTCTTTGGCATAACAGGCTTTTCCTCGCCGGAGAGTGGCATTTTCGCTTTCGGAAGCAAAAAACTTGTTTTGGTTTAATCAGTGCCAGTCGTGATGGAGGTTGGTTGGAAACCTTTTACGGTTGGGCGGGCATAAAGCCTATTCGCGGTTCTCAGAACCGACGGGGTTCCCAAGCAGTGCGCGAATTGATTAAAGTTGTTAAAGAAGGTAATGATGTGGGCATCACCCCCGACGGTTCACGAGGGCCAAAATACGAGGCGAAGACCGGGGCCATCGCCTTGGCACGGATTACAAGAAAACCAATTTTACTTCTATCCTTTGAATTCTCTGCGTGTTTTCGTTTTAAATCATGGGATGAGTTTGTTCTTCCTTATCCCTTTTCTAAGGTCATTGTACGAACTCGTTTACTTTCCAGGAAAGAGTTATTTGATGCAGGGGATGATCGTGAAGCTACTGAATTGGCAAAAGAGTCACTGATGGAACTGACATTTGACTGAGTTGATTTTTTTCAATAATCATGCATAATTCCGCTTGAGCCTGTCCTTTAAAAGACTATCTGATTTGTTCCTTTGAAAACAATTTTACAAATTGAAAAACTGACGAAGAAATTTTCTAATGTTCTTGCAGTTGATTCTCTAAGCTTCGCTTTGGAAGAGGGAAGTATTACCGCATTACTTGGGGGAAATGGAGCAGGAAAAACTACTACACTTTCTATGCTTCTTGGTCTATTGGAGCCGACCTCAGGGCAAATTAAACTATTTGATCGGGATTTTATTCAAGACCGACATTCAGTTTTGAGTAGGATGAATTTCTCTTCCCCATATGTTGATCTTCCTCAGCGATTGACCGTGCGGCAGAATCTAACCGTCTACGCCAAACTTTATGGCGTTCGCAAAGTTAGGGAGAGGATTAATTTAGTCAGCGAGGAGTTTCGTCTAGAAGATCTACTTGATCGGAGGGTGCGTAAATTATCATCGGGCCAAAAAACGAGGGTATCGCTGGCCAAATCGATGATTAACCGACCCGATTTTTTACTCCTTGATGAACCCACAGCAAGTCTTGACCCTGATACCACTTCGTGGATTCGGGAGTTTCTTAAAAAGTATCGCATCGAGCAAGGAGCGACTATCCTACTGGCAAGCCATGATATGAGAGAGGTGGAGCTACTTTGCGATGAAGTCCTGCTTATGAAAAATGGGAAACTGGTTGAGCAGGGTTCACCGGAGGAACTTTTACGAAGACATGACCGAAAAAGCTTGGAGGAAGTATTTCTAGATGTCTCCAGGCAGGGAGGGGGCAATTGAATTTAAATCGCTCTGGAGGACGAATTGCCGCTTTAATTCTTCGTTATTTGTATCTATTGAGAAGCTCGTGGCCACGAATTATTGAGATCGCTTACTGGCCAACTATGCAAATGGTCATCTGGGGGTTCGTATCTCAGCACTTTTCAAGTTCCAGCCCTGAATTGACAGCAGGCGGTATATTGATCTCCGTCGTACTGGTCTGGGATTGTCTTTTTCGATCACATATAAGTTATACCCTTTCTTTTTTAGAAGAATTATGGTCTCGTAATCTGGGTAATCTATTTGTTTCCCCTCTACGCCCGAGCGAACTGATTGCCGCCTTAGCCAGTATCTCGATGATGCGTACTTTAATTGGTATGCTGCCGGCTGCTTTTCTCGCTATTCCCTTTTTTGATGTTTCTGTATTTGAAATGGGGCTCCCCTTACTTGGTTTCTTTTTGAATCTAGTGCTAACAGGCTGGGCAATATCACAGTTTGTCACCGGCATTCTTATTCGATACGGGTTGGGTGCGGAGAGTTTGACTTGGGTATTACCCTTCCTGATTGCCCCTTTTTCGTGTATCTACTATCCGTTATCCACTCTTCCTGAATGGATGCAGCTAGTTGCAGTCTTTGTACCCACCACTTATGTATTTGAAGGGATGAGGGCTCTGCTAATTGATGGTGTCTTTAATGTGGAATATATGCTTCAGGGATTTTCCCTTAACCTTGTCTACTTGTTTATTGGCTTATGGGCATTCTTTGCTTCTTTTCAGGCGGCCCGCCGTCATGGGCTCCTGTTACAATCCGGAGAGTAATTTGATCGATTACAAGTTGCCAATTTTTCAAGAGCACGCATTCTAAAAATTATTTAATTTACTATGGCTAGAATAAATAAAAATTACGATAAATTGGCTGCTGGATATCTTTTTCCAGAGATTGCCCGCCGGACTAACGCTTTTCTTGATCAAAACCCAAGTGCAAAAGTCCTTCGCCTTGGAATAGGAGATACCACGGAGCCTATTGTTCCAGCAGTTCTGGATGGACTTCATGCTGGGGTAGATGCATTGGGGGCAGCAGATAGCTACTCAGGGTATGGGCCATCAGAGGGAATCACGCCATTGAGACACGGACTTGCCGGACACTATCGTGAGCTTGGTCTTTCTCTCGATCCTTCCGAATTTTTTGTTAGCGATGGAGCCAAGTCAGACTCAGCTAATATCCAGGGTATTTTTTCTGATGATTGTGTCGTGGCTGTTCAGGACCCAGCTTATCCAGTCTATGTAGATAGCAATGTGATTTCAGGTCGGACGGGCGAAGCCTCTGATTCTGGTTATGAGGGTTTAATTTACATGCCCTGTACAGAAGAGAATGGTTTTTTTCCAGATATCCCTGATCGAAAGGTTGATTTAATTTACATTTGTAGCCCAAATAATCCAACAGGAGCTGTGGCCACCAAGGAACAGCTCAAGACTTTTGTGGATTACGCTAACGAGCACAAAGCTATTATTTTTTATGATTCAGCTTATGCTTCTTTTATAACCGACCCTGATCTTCCAAGATCGATTTATGAAGTGCCAGGTGCGGAGACATGTTCAATCGAATTTAATAGTTTTTCTAAGACCGCTGGCTTTACTGGAGTGCGTTTAGCATGGACCATTGTTCCTAAAGCCTGCAGAACTGAAGATACTGAAGCCGGTAAATTGCATGCGCTATGGACCCGTCGTCAAAATACCTTCTTTAACGGGGCTGCCAATATTGTACAAGCTGGTGGGGTGGCTGCCCTTAGCCCTGAGGGACGGCAGCAAACAGATGCTCAGGTTTCTTTTTATCTGGAGAATGCCCATATTATTAATGATGGCCTTAAATCGCTTGGAATTACGACCTATGGAGGTGGAAATGCTCCGTATGTATGGTTGAAAACACCCGGTGGTCTTTCCTCTTGGGACTTTTTTGACAAGCTTCTCAACGAGTGCCATGTTGTGGGCACCCCAGGCTCAGGATTTGGCCCGGCGGGGGAAGGCTTTTTTCGGCTCAGTGCATTTGGCCATCGTGAAAATGTTGAAATGGCGGTTTCTTCGATCAAGGAGAAATTGCAAATTTAGAAACTTGTTTTTGCAGGCTTGTGGTTTTTACACAAAAGACTGTTTCGTGGGCTTTATGACCAATTCTGAGATATGAGCACGTTCGGGAAGTCTACACACTTGCACTATAACTGAAGCAATATCTTCAGGTTGTAGGATGCTGTTGCGATGCTCCTGAGTTGGGGTATTCTTACGATTTTCTAAAATTGGCGTGTTAACTTCACCGGGATAGATATTTGTAATCCGAATGCCATTATCCTTCTCCTCCTCGGCCACTCCTACCCCTAATCCACTCATCCCAAACTTGGACGCATTATAGCCAATTCCCGCTAAAGGCACCGATCTCCTGCCTGCAACTGAATTGATTAAAATGATGAGGCCCTGCTTTTGAGGTCGCATCCTTTCCAATGCCAGTCGCATAACATTGTAACTGCCAGTTAGGTTGATTCGAATAAGTTGATCCCACTCTTCGGGTGCCAATTCCTGCATGGATCGCATAGCAACATTGATTCCAGCTGCATGGACTAAATAATCTAATTTGCCCACTTCCCTATCAAACCATTCAAAGAGAGCATTCAAGGATTCACGATCTGCCACATCGGACACTTTACAAAGAATGCTTCCTACTTTATATTCTTGGGATGCAGTTCTGTTTAAAGTCTCGATATGCCTGCCGGTAATTGCTACTTTTGCTCCTTTGTTTGCAAGGGCCAGAGCAGTAGCTTCCCCCATTCCTGATCCGCCCCCGATAAGTAGAATATTCTTACCAGTAATATTTTCAGTAATATTCATAGAGCAAGAAATTAAGCAAGTCTCCACTTCTCGCAACTCTAACCTTTTAAGTAAATCGGAAAATTTAGGGTTAGAGAGATTATAAATATATCAGTTAACAATAATGAAAGTAGGAATCTTATTATTAATATATAATTTATTTAGATAGCACTACGGTGTAAGACAGTATAATTAGATGAAAAATATCTGGTCCCATTCAACCATACATAAAAGAAAAGGAAGGGTTGACCCATTTGATCTATTGAACCTAACATAATGAATTCCTATGGTTAATATTTTAGCGGTACTCAGTGATTCTTCCCATGTTTTACGTGCTTTGATTGGAGTGGTTGGATTATTATTGATTGCTTATTTTTTGAGTGCGAATCGAAAAGCAATTAATCCAAGAGTGGTGGTCGGTGGTCTTTTTTTACAATTCTTCATCGCACTTGGTGTATTAAGGATTTCTTGGGTGGAGGGACTCTTTGGCGGAGTTGCTCATCTGTTTGGAGTTGCTTTACAGGTCACCGTGGATGCTTCGGCTTTTGTATTCGGCCCCCTTGCTAATATTTCGAGCATGAACCAGGCGTTTGAAGGGCAAGGTTTTGTCTTCGCGTTTATGGCACTGCCCAGCATTCTCTTTTTTTCCGCTCTTTCTTCACTCCTTTATTATTTTGGGATTCTTCAAGTTGTGGTTAAAGGGATGGCTTGGGTAATGATCCGGGTGATGAAACTTTCCGGTGCGGAAAGCCTGGCAGCCGCTGCCAATGTATTTGTGGGACAGACAGAAGCTCCCCTTATTGTTAAGCCTTACATTTCGTCCATGACCCGCTCCGAACTGCTTGCCTTAATGGTTGGCGGAATGGCCACAATTGCTGGTTCTGTTTTTGCTATTTATATGGCGATGCTTGGCGGAGAAGATGAATCATCACGTCTTGCATTCGGTAAATTCTTACTTTGTGCATCTGCCATGAATGCTCCTGCTGCTTTGCTCTTTGCTAAAATCCTTATTCCCCAATCTGAATCGGTGAACAAGGAACTTAGTGTAACTCGTCAATCTATCGGGCGTAATCCTATTGACGCCTTAGCCAATGGAACCACTCAGGGACTTAAACTTGCTCTGAATGTTGCAGCTATGCTGATATCTTTTTATGCCCTGATCCTCTTGATCAATTATTTTCTTTCCTACATTGGTACAATCTCAATAGGGTCAAGTGGAGGACTTAATGAATGGGTCGAAAGAGCCACAGCGGGTGGTTTTGATGAGCTTAGTCTTCAAGCGATTTTTGGTTTTGTATTTGCCCCTATTGCTTGGCTAATAGGGGTTTCTTCCGCTGAAATACTTCAAGTGGGGCAGCTAATTGGCACCAAATTATTTGCCACTGAATTTTTTGCTTTTGCCGACTTAGCCACTTTTCAGGCTGAAGGAATGAGTTCCCGTTCGGTTTATCTATCTACATTTGCACTATGTGGGTTTGCTAATTTTATGTCTATTGGCATTCAAATCGGAGGAATCGGCGCTCTCGCACCAGACCGCAGGTCAGAACTTGCAGGCTTGGGAGTTAAGGCTTTGATCGGAGGCACGCTGGCCAGCTTGCTTTCGGCCACGATTGCCGGATTATTTCTTTGATTCAAAGATTCTCGCATACTGATTATGGAATCTACAGTTTGACCTTTTAGCTCTTTCCCGCAGATTGAATGTTTACATGTCTGACGATTCTNTTGAAATTCCTAAAAATCTTCCTGTGATGACCCTCCGTGGGGTCGTTTTGTTTCCCAAAGCCATGATGCCCCTGCGGATTTTTGAGGAAAGGTATCGGCAAATGCTCGATGAAGTCTTAGGCACAACTCGAATGTTTGGGATTGTATGTGAAAGAGAAAATGTCTCCGAAGATGAAGTGCATCTGGAGCATCCCTTTGGCGTAGCTACAGCAGGTTTGATTAGGGTTTCTAAAAAGCACGATGATGGTACTTCTTTTGTTCTCCTCCAGGGAATAAAGCGGGTGAAAGTTCGCGGTATTTCTCAGGAATTACCCTACCGTATTATTGAGTCTGAAGAAATGGACTCCATTCGGGATGAATCGTGTCCTTTGATTCGCGGAAAAATAAAACAAGCCCTNGAGCAGAATAAAATGCTCGGAGGAGAGGTGACGGACGAAATGCTTGAATTCCTGAACCCGCTCGAAGATGACGATGCCTTCGTTGATCTAGCAGCCTACACTCTTTGCAAGCATACCCTCCGTAAGCAAGCGATGCTTGAGGTCCAACACCTCAGTAAAAGGGCAGACATGCTTCTAACCGATTTGCACCGAGAGAATGATCGTCTTGCAACTATCAAACAATTGATGAATCAATCAGAAGACGATGACAAAGAGCAGAATTGAGTTTCTATGACCCGGTCTAAGCCTACTCCCGAACAGATGGCCAAGAAAGTGGCACATTTTCGACGGGTTATAAAATATCGCTCCTACTTTGGTTGGATGTTTGCCATAGTTGGAGGCACCCTTTTTGGGGTAGGGGTACAAAACAATAAGATGCCCCTGATCATGATAAATGGAGCATTGTTTTTTGGGTATGGTCTATTCATGGTTTGGCAGACCAAACGAGCTCGTGATAAACTTGATCACGGCGAACCCTAAAAAAAGTGCATTTTTAAACATCCTGCCAAACACTTGGATGCATCATATTCGCTTCCGGAGGATCATTTTCCGAGAAGTATATGCCCATCCTTAGGTAGGCAATACGATATTTTGGTGTTTCTGAACGGACTGCAATGATCTCTTCAAATAGACTTTCTGCAGACCGGCCCTGTAACTCATAGATCTCACGGATACCAATATCGATCAAGTCTCTGGCTACCCGCACATCCATTCTCGGAATCCGCATAATTGCCGATTGCAATGCTTCACGGTCAACCTTCTTTTTTTTCCCTTTCGCCGGGGGTGAGTCTCCCCCATACATGGGATCAGGTTGCCTTCCAATTAAAGCATCGATTGGTATGATATCATCAAATGTCATCGTTTATTCATTCAATACTGAATCAGATTATGGCAATGTAATTCGGAAATTGGGCTTGCTTGCATGAACAGAACTTAAATAGGGTCGAGTCAAGAAAATGTAGCATATCAGTAATACATAAGCTTGCCAAACTTGGGAGCGGGGTTCGGTTCCCCGTACCCGCGCCAAACTTTATGATAACAATCAATCCCTTGATAGTAAAATTACTAGCATTTAGTAGTGCTTTGCTAGTAACTGGCTGTTTGTCATTATCTTTCAACTCGGATACCGAAACAAATTTGGTTAAGCCTGATAATGAGAAGAGACTTCATCATCTTGTACTTTGCTGGCTTAAAGATCCAGGGAATGAGTCGCATAGGGAGCGAATAATCGATTTAACTGCAACNTTTCGCGAAATACNTGGAGTAATCGANGCTCGAGCAGGGNAAGTCGTATCGAGTGATCGGAATATTGTAGATGACAGCTTTGATGTAGGAATCTTAATTGTGACAAAGGATCAGGCTGATCTGAAAAAATATTTGGATCACCCTATTCACCAAAATGCGAAAAGGGATGTCCTGCAAAGTTTAGTTAAAAGAATCCTAGTTTACGATTTCGAAGACTGATTCAGAATGCTTATTTTAAAGTATCATTCGGTAAGGAGCTGTTTTTCTTAAGCCACTCTCTAAGTGAATTCCTTGTTTGTANCAATACTGATCGTGTTTTATAGCAAAATCTTGCTTTAGCTTTCAGGAGTCCAACCGAGTACGATATCAAAGCGTGCCGATACTTCGCCGAGTTTTGAGCCTTCCACCCGTGTAAAGGGCCTAATGAGCGATTGGCGAGCTTTGGAATCCTTGACCCTCTGCAGGATGAAATCTTTTTGGTTTCGGGGTTCTCCTTTGATGTAACATTGGGTGGTGAAAGTTTTCTTTCCTCTTGCAGATACAGACATATGAATATGTGGAGTACGCCCCGAGTAAGGGCTCGGCTTAAGGGTACGGAAAAAATAATTGCCTTGGGAATCAGTCAGGAAGCGACCATAGCCTTGGAAGTTAGAATCGAGCTTACTCCGGGAACCGCCCCTCGAGTGAAGGTATATTCCGTTATTGTCAACCTGCCAAATTTCAACGAGGGAGTTACGAAGCGGTTGACCTTTGATATCAGTGACCCTGCCACTCAAATATGCTACTGTCCCAATTGCTGGTGTCAGGGAGTCATTCAGAATGATAAGGTCATTGTCCGTGTCTAAAGGCATCTTGTCGGGATAAAAGGGGCCTTCAGTTTGCTTTGGGGTTAAGGAAAGACTTTCAGCCATTAATCCAGGTACACAATAAAAGGGGAGGGTAGAGAGGAAGGCACGACGGTCAACAAATGTGAGATTCATATTTCTTATCTTGAATCTTTCATGTTTCATTGAAAAGCACAAAAGGGATTTCTTCACAACGAGAACTACAAAAGCGGTTATGGTATTCAAACCATACCANTAGTGATGTTTTACTCAGAAGGAATNAAATTAGTCGATCAGCATTTCCTTAGCTGATTTTCCTTGGGGGATCATGGGTAGTACATGTTCGGTGTAGGGGACAATCACTTCCAAAAGATATGGCTCATCTGCTTCCAGCATTTCTCTCATTGCNTCGCGTAATTCCTCTCGTTTGCTGACTCGTCGTGCTTTAACCCCGAACCCAGCACACATGGTAATATAATCTGGATAAATCGCATCTAAATTATCAGGACCCCCAATATTTTCAGGGTCACAAAGAATGGTATGTCCACGGACAGACTCGTAAAATCGGTCTTCCCATTGTACAACCATGCCCAAGTGTTGATTATTGAGCAATAGACACTTCGCATTTATTTTTTCAATTTTAGCAGTGGCGAGTTCCTGTACATTCATCAGGAATGAACCATCTCCATCAATATCAATAACTTCTTTGTCTGGTCGTGCGACCTTGGCACCTATTGCAGCAGGATAACCAAACCCCATGGTACCCAAACCTAAAGATGAAATGTAAGTACGTGGTTCCTTGAATCGGTAATACTGGGCCGCCCACATTTGATGCTGACCTACTCCGGTTGTAATAATGGCATCTCCCTTTGACTCTTGATAAAGGATATCGACCGCTTCCTGAGAAGTAATATGTTCGCCTTGGTTAAATTTGAAGGGGTAATCCGCTTTCCATCCTTTGACCGTCCCCATCCATTCTGAAAGATCGGGTTTTTCAAATTTTCCATCGTGGATAAGTTCAGACATCCGCTTGAGGGCATATTTAATGTCAGAGCGTATGGGAAAGTGAGCATGTACATTTTTGTTGTGCTCAGACTTATCAACATCAAAGTGAATGACATATGCTTCCTGTGCATATTTGTCTACTTTTCCTGTGATTCGGTCATCAAAACGAGCACCAGCACATAGAAGCAGATCGCTCTCGCAAACTGCCCAGTTGCCGGCAACTGTGCCGTGCATACCATACCAGTAGAGAGATTGTTCATGGTCTGGGTCAAATACTCCTACACCCATGAGAGTGTGGGTCACAGGCAAACCTGTAAGTTCAGCAAATTCCTTAAGCTCTTCATGAGCATCGGAAGAGATAATTCCGCCTCCAGTGTATAATACAGGTTTTTTTGCCTTGGAAATAAGATTGAGCACCTCGATTAATTCATTATCCGTCGCTCTTGGATCGTCTAATTTGTAGCCTTCCAAATCTTCCACATCATCGGGGAAGAAGGGTTCGAAAACTTTTTGCTGAACATCTTTTGGAATATCAATGACCACTGGACCAGGACGCCCGCTCTCAGCTAGGTAAAAAGCTTCTTTTACCACCTTGGGTAAGTCTTCCGCGGTGAGAACCAAATAGCTATGTTTTACAACAGGTAAAGTCATGCCAAAGAAATCAGTTTCCTGAAAAGCGGCTTTACCTATAAATTGTTGGTAGACTTGCCCAGTGATCGCAACCATTGGAATACTGTCCATGAAAGCGTCTGCTATGCAGGTAACCAAGTTAGTTGCACCTGGACCGGATGTCGCCATGCATACGCCAGCCTTACCGGTGGCACGAGCATAGCCATGGGCCATAAAACCTCCTCCTTGTTCCTGGCGGGGAAGGATGGTACGGATTTGTTCCGAACGGGTGAGGGACTGATGCAATTCCATCGATGCTCCACCAGGATAGGCAAAGACCACATCAACGCCCTCACGCTCGAGGGCGGCGACAAGAACGTCAGCTCCCTTCATGGCGGGTCCAAGCTCGCCTTTCGTTTCTGGGTCGGGTTGTCTAATGGATTGGATATTCATAATGAAATAAGAAATGTCTAGCTTATTAACATGCCAAAGAACCCTACCTTTTTCAAGGTAGAAACAAGGGGAGAGGTTTATAAAAAAAAAGAGCTAACTCCAGGGTCTCCTGCCAAAAACGATATTTACATCGGCAAAAACTTTAATAATTGGGAATTATTAACTATTTCAAATTATCATTATTGGCATGCAGTAGGGGAAATCGAAGAAGTTCATTCTTTAAAATTGAAATTTAACAAGATAAAAGTAATGAAAAATATATGATTATTGTTTCAGTCCCGANTCTTCTATTTATTATTTTTTTGTCTGTTCACCTTTCAGTTGTTGCGAAAGTGAACAAGCTAACTATTCCCATTGAGCAGAAATTGAAGGATACTGATACACCCAAACCCATTTCTTGGGTAGTAGTTCCGGATGGATCGGATCGTTCGCTTTTTGTTTTGCAGGGTGGAAGGGTCTTAATTGTACCCTCTTCGCTTGAAGATAAAAAGTTAACTCCCTTTATTGAATTATCTCCTGAGGAAATGATCGTAAAGGATTTTGAGGAGGGCCTGCTAGGTCTTGTTTTCCATCCAAAATACGCAACAAATGGATTATTTTATCTCTACCACACCTTACAATCTCCTAAGCGATCCGTTTTGGTGGAGCGTAGGGTGAAAGACCAAAAAAATTTACTATTGGATGACAANCATAATCGGACCCTCATTGAAATCGAACAACCTTATTGGAATCATAATTCGGGGGTGCCTGAATTTGGACCGGATGGATATCTTTACCTTTCAACAGGAGATGGTGGAAAGGCGAATGATCCGCACGACTTTTCCCAAAACACATTCTCTTTACTTGGTAAAGTATTACGGATTGATGTGGATAAAACTGAGGGTGCATTGGAATATGGAATACCAGAAGACAATCCATTTAAACATAAGCCAGGGTATCGTGGTGAAATTTGGACGATTGGTATGAGGAACCCCTGGCGTTTACACTGGGATTTCCCTAGCAATACCCTTTACTGTGCTGATGTCGGGCAGCATGTGAAGGAAGAGATCAACCTGATCGAGCGTGGAGGAAATTATGGATGGAGTTATCGTGAGGGAACCGATGTGTTTTTACTCAAGAACCGTGAGCCTTTGGGGGAGGTTGAATTTATTGATCCGGTTTTTGAATACGGACACGATGAGGGCACCAGTGTAAGCGGGGGCATTGTCTACCGCGGATCCAAACACCCAGAATTATATGGGCATTATATTTTTGGGGATTGGGGAACAGGCAAGTGCTGGGCGATCAAGGTTGAAAATGGTCAGACTGTTTCCACGCAATACATCGAGTTTGTACGCAATGGAGAAGTACTTAATGATTTGCCCAAGTTTGTGAAAGGAAAGCCACAAAGCTCATTCAAACCTGTCAATTTCTGTGTGTCTGCCAGCGAGGAACTTGTCCTGCTTGACTGGCAGGGAATGGTATATTTTACCAATTGATGAGGCCAAAACTGAGCAAAACCTTTTATCATTCGATGGAATGTGCGGGGTAGTTATGAAAAAAGGATGCTCGTTAAATTTCTTATCCAATCAATCTATCAGANTTTTCTTTATTCATGTAAAATGTGTAACAAAAAAACTTAAAATATTGAAGGGGCCAAGATTTACAGAGAGAAAACTATCACCTTTCATGCCGGTGAGTAAAAAATAAATGAATTCCTAGATCAACTCACGTAGGTCTTCAACGCTGAGGGATAAATTGGCTACCTCGGATTCCTCAAATACTTGCTCGAGGAGCTTTCTTTTCTCTTCCTGGAGTTGTAGAACTTTATCTTCGACTGTTTCAGAAGCGATGAACTTGTACACATTGACGACCTTATCCTGTCCGATTCGGTGAGCCCGGTCACTAGCTTGGGCTTCGGCGGCAGGGTTCCACCACGGGTCAAAGTGAACCACTACATCAGCTCCTGTGAGATTTAATCCAGTTCCGCCAGCTTTGAGGGAAATTAGGAAAACAGGAATGGAATCGTCGTTTTGAAATTGATCGACTTGGGCCATTCGATCTTTGGATGAACCATCTAGATAGCAAAAGGGCAGGGATGACTCTTCAAGATCAGTTTTGAGGAACTGAAGAACTTTTACGAATTGAGAAAAGACTAGCAAGCGGTGACCTCCTTCAAGGCAGGTGTAGAGAAGTTCACGGAAAGCCCGAAGCTTTGCGGAGTATTGAGCGTCCATTTCTTCGTCGATGATACGGGGGTCACAGCAAACTTGACGAAGGCGAAGGAGTTGAGTGAGGGTTTTCATTCTTAATGCCCCTTCTGNTGCACCCGAATTTGCCAGCTCTGAAAGTTCATCTTCAGATGATTTACGGATTTTCTCGTACAATTCTTTTTGTTTCTCGGATAGTTGAATNTGGAGTGTCTGCTCAATTTTTTCTGGAAGTTCAGGAGCCACTTCACTTTTTTGACGACGGAGTATGTACGGAGCCGCCTCTTTTAATACTTTTTGTTCATGCCAAATTCTATCCTCGCCTCGGGAGGAGGAGGGGATTTGCGGTCGAGCACCGGGCAGGAGGAACTCAAGGAGTGATAGCAGGTCGTACACGCTATTTTCAATCGGGGTACCGGTCAGTAAGATTCGACCCTCAGAGGAAAGAGCTGACATAGCTTGAGCATTCTGTGTCTTTCTGTTCTTTAAATACTGGGCTTCATCCCCAATTACACAAAGCATTGGAATAGAGTCGAATATGTCACGATCCCGCACCAGGGTACCGTAAGAGGTAATGATAAGGTNACGCTCTGTCAGGCTNGTGGGTACGGTGGTACGGGACGCCCCGTGGTGAACTAAAACTTTAAATTCGGGGCAAAACCGTACTGTTTCTCTTCGCCAGTTCTCGATCAAGGAGGCCGGGCAAACCACTAGAGAAGGGAGAGCTGATGATTTTTCTTTACGAAGCGTGGAAAGGAAAGCCAGTGCCTGGAGGGTTTTACCCAGCCCCATTTCATCGGCAAGAATTCCTCCCAACTGATTACGGAAAAGGTGTAGCAACCAGGCTACCCCTATTTTTTGATAGGGTCGAAGTATAGCTTCCAAATTCTCAGAGAGAGCAGGCGGATGGAGGGATGTGATATCTTGGAGCGAGACACTTCGTTTTCTCCATTCAGCAGGAGGTTTAAAGTGAGGGTCGGCAGATAAAATATACTCTCCAATAGATGTTGTCTGATATTTTGCCACTTCGTGACAAAATTGTGAAAGAAGAGGAACTTCTGGATCACCAGATAGCCTTCGCTGAAGTTGCAAAGCTTTCTCTCGTAGTTCACGAGTAATGAGATATACTTTTTCGTTGTGGCGAACATGGTTTCTTCCCGTTGCCAAGGCATTTTCGATTTNATCTCGTGGAGTATCTCCAGCTTCAAAACTTATTTCGAGTTCCGTACTTTCTTCAGATTCGGTTGCTTTTGCCCGAAGAATTGCCTTACCGATAACTTGGGTCAGTTTTCTAAAGTTGTCCGTAAACTCGGCTTCAAAATCGATTTCTAAATCTTCCTGATGGGTGGCGAGAAAGTCGAGCACCTTGGATGAGTCACGTAGCCACCACCAGTGACGGTGGGAACGATCACGCAGAAAATTCCATTTTCTCAGCATGCTAAGCATCGTAGAGTACCCCGGATGTTCGGAAGAGGGCAGTATGATACGTAAATATTCAGTTGAGCCTTCCACTTCTATGGGTGGACCTGTGTATTCGGGCAAATCACCTACTGTAAGATCAGACGCTTTATCGGAAGTAGTGATTTCTCTAACTGGACGAGGCCGATTCTTTTCTTCTCTGGGCAAATATTCACTTACTCCTAATAGATTTCCACTCTCCCAAGGAATAGCCTCATTGGGTTGGTTTGCTGGATAGAAGCATGGAATCCCACTGAGTATTTTGATAAGTTCTGATGTCTGTTTAAGNTCCAGTTGAAGGAAAGANGATAGCTTACCTTGGCACCACTGGGTTAGGGCAAATAAAGCCCCCCTTTCGGAATCAGGAAGATCAGCAAGGAGCTCCATATCCACTTTTTCGGGTGGTATTCGGACACCTTTGTTATCTTCCAACTCGACTTTCGCCGGAATAGAATCTCTCTGAGCACACCCCGCCATTGTCGGAGGTAGCAATATACGCAGCCTCACCCTTATTTATTAGGAAATGAAAGGCTTTGCAAAGCCTGTTTAACTCCTTTGCCCACAGGAGCTCCACCCATGGCGAAATCTGGTTTTCCGCCNCCTTTTCCATCCAGTTTTTGGGCGAGTTCCCCAAGGTACTTACCGGCTTGATGACCGGCTTCGATTGCTTCCGGGGAACATATGCAGACCATTCCGCATTTGCCGTTGGATTCACTGGCNAGGAGCACCACGGAGGGAGCTGCTCGTTTATTNACCTGAGCGGCAAGCGAACGGAGATCATTAGGGTTGATATCGGGCACGANCCCTTTGATGAAACGCAGGTTTTCTATTATTTGAGCCTGATCAATTAATTTATCGGCCAGTCCAGACTGTCCTTTTTGTTCAAATGCACGCAGCTTTTTATCCAGCTCCTTATTTTTGGTCTGCACCTGACTGATCCGATCGGCTAATTCGTCTGGCTTGCAGGCAAGTTGTCGGGTCAATTGTTGGATGAGGGAGATTCTATGGTCGGACCACTGATATGCGGAGAGTCCCGCGACTGCCTCGATACGACGGGTGCCTGCAGAAATGGCAGATTCGCTGGTGATTCGAATAGATCCAATTTCTCCAGCCGAGGAAACATGGGTTCCACCACAAAGTTCTTGGCTCCATCCTCCAAGGTTAACCACNCGAACAGAGTCGCCATATTTTTCATCAAAGAATGCGATAACTTCTTCGGGTTTTTCTGAGAATGGAACTTCGTACGCTTCGAGCCCGTCGTTCCGAAGAATTTTTTTATTGGAAATATATTCAATTTCTTCGATCTGTTCTGGTTTGATTCCCTCGAAGTGGGAAAAGTCAAAACGCAGCCTGTCGGGTTCAACAAGGGAGCCTGCTTGCCTGATGTGTTTCCCTAGGACTGTCCGGAGAGACCAGTGTAATACATGGGTGGCTGTGTGGTGCCTTTGGATGGCTTTACGTCGTTCGATNTTGACATTGAGAATAGCATCCTGTCCAAGAAATTCTGCCTGATCGGGCTTGGATTTGAGGTTGTGTAGGAAACGCCCAGAGCTGTCCTTTAGTACATTTACCACAGGGATTGTTTGATCGCATATAAAGATATTACCACTATCACTAACCTGTCCACCCATTTCGGCATAGAAAGGAGATTTTTCAAACACGAGGTAAGTGATTTCATCCTTTTCAATAATATCGATGCATTTTGTGGAAAAATTGCTTAGATTTTCCATGCTGTAGCCAGCAAATTCAGTGGCATCTTTTCCGTCTGATTCTTCGCTCACCAATATATCTACAGATTTATGTGCCTTTCTTGCTCGCTGGCGCTGCTGTTCCATTTCCTTTTCGAAGGCAGATACATCAACTGAAAGACCAGATTCTCTGGCCATGAGTTCAGTCAGGTCGAGAGGGAAACCATAGGTATCATAGAGTTTAAATGCAAAAGATCCACTCAACTG